>JAUWWH010000030.1 GCA_030617005.1 Candidatus Bathyarchaeota archaeon
CCACAATACAAGTCGTAAACATCGTAGCCTCAGCAAGCCTAGGACAACAAATCGACATAGAAAAAGCCGCCTACATACTCGAAAGAACCATGTACGAACCCGAACAATTCCCCGGCCTAATCTACAGAATGAACACACCAAAAGTCGTACTCCTCCTATACATGAACGGAAAACTCGTCGTCACAGGAGCAAAAACAGAAGAACAAGTCTACGAAGCCGTACACAAACTCCGCAAAAACCTAATAAACGAAAAACTCATCTAACAAACAATAAAAAAGAAAAAAAGGGATTTACTGCAAGAACAAGTATGTTCTTATACTGATTTTAAAAGTTTATTCAGGAAATGTATTAAAGATCATTGAAAAATCAAAGACAACTATTTTCTTCATGGTTCATCTATTTTCGTTTAGGGCGCTCAATGTAAATGAGTTATCAGTACATCTTCCGAAATCGAAGGAGAGATGATTAGCCCAATGTTCTTGATGGGATCGGTTTTGATTGGGTCATTTCCTTCTTTTTTAATGAAACTGTAGCTTGAAGGGTTCGACATTCAGTCCAATGAATCATTTTACATCTACGATTGTTTAAATCAAGATTACAACGAAATTTATCAAGGAGTAAACTATTTTCACATTCCATTTTTTTACCAGCAAATAGAAATATTTTCTTTACTAACTCACCTAGTAAGATTTTTGTGTAATCAAACGTCTTTTTTAGATGTATCTACTGAATCTACTGTAATTAGATAAACTGTTGGAACCCAACCGCCTGATGTCTTTTTTCCACATGATTGGCAACTTCTATTCGATCCACGGACGCCAAATACGGCGTTATCTGAACTAATCCATATAATTCGGCCTTCATGACCACATTTAAGCTTATAATGATCCCGTTTTTTCATAGCTAATACTCCAATGAAGCTATTTATCCATAGATAACCCTTTAATTTTAACTTATATTTTTGAAGTGTACCGCGTTAAGGGGTTTTTATCAATGTTAAAGGCGTTGCAAATTACCCCTTTCCTGCAAATATTGAACATTTGTTCTACATCTGGCAATCTCTACCATTAATCTTTGTTATTAAGGTTGCCATTTATATTTATTTTGTATCAAACAACAACGTTTTAGTAATAATGATGAATAAAGGATATAATTCATAAAAACTGTACATGAACAAAACTTGTTTACGTGGACCCAATTTTTTTAAAAAGATACATAAGGCTAATAGCACAAAATAAATTATCATGATTAAATGTGTTTTAAAAAGCTTAAATGAAATATAGATGAATAAACAATAAATGTACTTAGGAAGAAAGACAAATCAGTAACCTAAAAAACTTATAAGAAGAATTTTGTATTGGTCTGACTAAAAAGAGGGTGTTATCGAGGTATTAAATATGAAGTATGATGTTATAATTGTTGGTGCTGGGCCCGCAGGGTTAACTGCAGCAAGAATCATTTCAAAAAAAGGGTTCAGGGTAGCAGTTTTTGAGAAAGAAAGACGTCTTGGCGTTAAACTTTGTGGGGAAGCAGTGAGTAAAAAAACGTTAGAGGATGCTTTTGGTACGCTACCGAAGGATATAACTGTCCAAGAGATTAAACAAGCCGCAGTTTATGCCCCTAATGGGAATAACGTGATGTTGAAGGAGTGGAGTGGAGTGGGTTATGTTATGAATAAGAAGTTATTTCTTCAATGTCTCGCAGAAAAAGCTGTTGAAGCAGGGATAGACATCCTAATGAATCAAAAAGTAGTAGACGTGAAACGAAAAGACGGTTTAGGTATGGTTAAAACTCGAAGAGGTGAATGGACTTCCAGCCTTATTCTAGGAGCAGATGGTTTTACATCAATAGTCTCACAAAAATTCGGATTTGAAAAAAAGAGGAAGAGAGAACTAATCTCGTGTCTCCAGTACGTTATGGTAAATTGTAACTTAAGTAACACACAAATAATAAGATTCTATCTGGGAAGATCTGTGGCTCCATTAGGATATGTATGGATTTTCCCTAAGGGAGAGAAAAAAGCCAATGTAGGTATTGGAGTGCGAGGTAAGCCTGCTAAGCCATATCTTGACAAATTCATCAGGGAACACCCTAACATTTTTTCTAAAGCCAAAATAATTGGGATTGAAGCCGCTCCAGTCACAATCAGTGGATTATTAGATAAAATCGTTGATGATAATGTAATGCTTGTCGGTGAAGCTGCTGGACAGGTGATACCATTAACAGGCGGGGGTATACATGCTTCGATGGCGGGTGGGAGAACGGCGGGAGAGACAGTTATTGAAGCTTTAGAAAAAGAGGATCTGTCAAAAAATATACTTGCGGGATATGTAAAAAACTACCAAAAACATTGGGGTAAACGCATAAGGGATAGCCTAAAAGCCCTAAGGGTGCTTGAAAAATTGGAGGATGAAGAACTCAATAAATTGGCGGATGTGTTAACGCAACAAGATATATTAGATTTAGCTAATGGTATTAACATAACCCGAGTTGGACGAAAGTTTATGAAGCATCCTCTATTCAGCTTGAAATTAGCTAAAGCGCTATTGACTAGTTAAGATATTAAACATAATGTGTTTTTTAAGCATGCCCCACATTTAGAAAAAAAGATTTTGATAACTAGAAATAAGTCAAATGTGAGGAGCATGGTTACAGACAAACCGAGGTTAACAAGGAAGTATTTCTTAATTTTAGCAGCAGGCTTAGTTGTTTATGTATTTTTTTTGTATATATTTGTTGATGTGGAAGCAATCATAGCAGCTATTCAATATGCTAATCTATTGTATTACTCTTTAGCCTTCCTAGCCATTGTTATGAATGTATTCTTTCACTCTCTAACTTGGTGGCACCTCTTGATAACGCTTTCGATAAAAGCACCATTGAAAAAAATTTTCTCATTTATTTGGATAGGCAATTTTGTTGATATTTTAGTTCCAGCGGAGTCAGTAAGTGGAGAGATTACAAGAGCATACCTAATGAGTCATGATTCAGTTGATAACACGGGAAAGAACACTGCGTCAATTATGAGTCACCGAGTTATCTATACAACAATGAGTCTAATTTGCTTTGTCATCAGCTCAATATTTTTCACTATGAATTACAAAATGACCTCGTCCCTCTTTAGTTTAAGCATAATAATTTTAGTTGGAGCCATGGGTACCCTTTCTTTTCTAGTTCTCCTATGTCTTAAAAGAAAATTGGCATGGAAAATTATCAATTCTTTGTTAAACTTATTTGACTTTATTCTTAGAGGACGCTGGAATCTAGCATCATTTAAGCCAAAGATTAAACAAATATTAGACGCTTTTTATGAAGGATTAAAAACTCTGAGTAACCACCCTATGAGTCTAGTTTGGCCCACCATATTTTCGATTGCGGCATGGACTTTCAAGATGTTGATAACAGTTCTAGTCTTTATTTCGCTTAGTATTAACGTCCCTTTCAGTGCTATTGTAGTAGTTTTTTCCATAATCGACACACTCCAAACTATCCCCATAGGCATCCCTGGAGAAGTAGGCCTCATAGACATAACTATGACTGGTCTTTTTACCGCGCTTGGAATCCCTCCCGTAATTAGTGCTACCGCAACAATATTAACGAGAGGAGTAACTTTGTGGTTTAACCTCTTAATAGGCGGCATCTTTGTTCAATGGATCGGAGTTAAGAACATTAAGGGAACCGTATTCAGATCATAAAAAAGAAAGAGGATAGAAGTACTATCTCCCTAAGCATGTCTCTTCATCCAAATAGCAGATATATTATTTTATATTGAAAAAGGAAAAAAGAAAAATTATAATTAGTTACAGTTTCTTCGTTATGAGGAAGTACATATGATCTGCCATACAACGCGCATCAAGAAAACTTAAAACGCTCAAAAAAAGAACTAGAAATAAAAAAATTGAAATCGATATATCTTTAGAGCAGTATATTTAAGGTAAACTTAGGACAGGGAGCTCCAGAGTAATGCCAAAAGAGGTAATGAAAAGTCAAGTAGACAAGACGGTGGAACGTTATTCCCTGCTTTTTACCCTCCCATCATCAACTAACAAGGTTCTCCTAATTCATCTGCTTGTGAATGGAGTTGGAGGAGTTACAACATTTCATCTTCTTAATCGTCTTACTGCCTCGCATTTCACAGGACTATTTTTTGGACTGGCTTTCCTCCTCATAACTTTATGTACGGATCTTGTAGTCCAGAAGAGTTTACTGAAAAACGATCCAATTTTTAATTTAAGACGCATTTTCTTTCTATCTCTGGTCTCTTCTATACTTTGGTTCACAATCATCGTTCAAGGCGCCATAATAAGCAGGCTCATAGGAAGCACAAATTTTTGGTTAAAATTTTATCTGCTTGGTTTCTCGTTTGTATTGATCCTTCGCTTGATTGCCTTCGTTACAATATCCTCAGCTAATAGAAGAGGCCAGATCCTTTCAGCTCTCTTACAACCTATAATGTGCTGTCTCCCACTTTTCTTCATGAATGAAATTGTAGGTTATCGTTTAGATTTGGCAACCCTTTTATTTGTATCGTTTACGATTCCCTTTTCAATTATATTAATCTCTGTCTTTGTAGCGTTAGTGAACCGTGTAGGAACAAGAATACTGGGTATAGAAACGCTTACTCTCCTTAGGGCTTTCGTATTTAATTGGACCGAGGACCTTTATCATCCACTGGAACAAATCTTAGAACGTTTAGGGCATGAACAAAACGTTAAAACTTCAATTTTAACCTTCAGTGGGAAAAAAGGGTTTAAAGGAATAATGGTGGTGCCTAGTATTCACCCTGGACCCTTTAAGAACGTTGGAAGCAGTGTTCTTCCCAACAAAATCCAAATGAGTTTAGAAGATCGGTTTCATTGCATCACCGTAGTTCCTCATGGATTATGTGGACACAACCTTGATCTAACATCTCAACTTCAAAACCAGAAGGTTATTGATGGAGTTCTTAACTCCATGGAGTTTTCCACATTCAGTTCTGAGGCTACTCCGTTTAAAAGAGCAGAAAAAAATGGAGCCAATGCAAGCTGTCAAATATTTGGGAAATGTGCTCTTATTACTTTAACCATAGCACCTCAAACAATGGAGGATTTACCACTACAGTTAAGTACTACAATTATACTTGAAGCAAAAAAACGAGGTCTTTCTTCCGCCATCATTATAGATGCGCATAATAGTATTAATGGATCTCTTAATGCAGATAATTATGATGATTCCATTAAGGTAGCCGCAGTAATGGCTATAGATAAAGCGTTAGGCCACCAACGTCTCCCTTTTGAGGTGGGAATGGCTAAAATTATTCCAGAGGATTTTGGCGTTAAGGAAGGTTTAGGTCCTGGAGGAATCAGTGTAATTGTTGGTAAGGTTGGCAATCAGAAATCAGCGTATATAACTATTGATGGAAACAACATGGTCTCAGGGCTTCGTGAAAGAATTCTAGTAACCCTTAAAGGCATCGACATTGAAGATGGGGAAATTCTAACAACAGACACGCATATGGTAACTAGTATTGTATTAACAAAGCGGGGTTACCACCCAATAGGAGAAGCAATAGATCAAGAAAAGTTGATCAGTTACATTAAAGAAGCAACATTAACTGCATTACGCAACTTGGAACCCGTAAAGTCTTCATGGAAATCGATGAGCATTACAAGAGTGAAGATTATTGGAGAGAAACAGCTAAGTAACATATTCATTGTGATTGATGAAGCAATAAAACTTAGCAAAAGACTTGCTATTTCCCTCCTATCAGTTGTAGGAATAATCCTAATACTCTTGCTTTTCTTTGTCTAATCATTGAATTATTTTTATAAGGTTATATGTATCTTCTATACGAACATTGAACGGGGAAGGTCTACCTTACATAGTTCAGACGAACCCCTTTTAAAGTATTTGAGAGGAATGGGTTATCGTATTATGCGTGAAAGTATTAAGATTGCTCCTAGAAGAAAAAGATGGAATTATAAAAAGAATTGAAGTCTCTGATTTAGACGATAATGGTGTTGAAAAAGTTAAGGGTGAACATAAGAGTATTCACCCTTTGAAAAAGGAATCTAAGGAATAAACCTCTTTTAAAAATGGTTGAAGAATTGAGCTATATGTCCAAAATGAATTTAACGAATGTTTTCTTTTCTCTTTTAAAATTTCCATTCTATGATACGTAATAGATTTAACCTCTGTTCTTGAGGGGCGCTTTTTGATTATATGTTTCATCCCATATCGTTGCGGTTAATAAGAACGCATTATCAATCTTTTATCTTATTTATCTTGAATTTTGAATATAACGTTCCATATATGTTAAATTTTATTAGAAGATTCTCAAGCCATGTATAAAGAAGATGTCTTTCGTCTTCCGCTTTAATTTCAATGGAGTCTGCTTATCGCGGAGCTATAGTCTCAATGTCTGTCATAATGTCAAATATTACTAACGCTGCGTTCTCAAAAGCCTCTTCCAAGTTATCGCTATAAGCCAATACATATTCGTCAGCTGTATGTTCAAAAAACCTATAACCTTTCTTAGATGATGTCTCCAATTTCGCTACATTATTCTTTTTTAGATTAAATGTATCCATTTCTTGTCGTTATACACTAATAGATTTTAAGTTAGAAGACTTATTTAGAGAAGAAAATACGTGTTATGTAAAAAAGAGTTATCAGATTAATAAGAAAACCCTTTTAGACATGGAAATACCTTCAAATAAATGCCGGGAAATATTCGTTGCCAAGGCATAGAAGCCTCAATAGGGGATGGCAGAATGGCATTGCGCTGGACTTTCCTTATGGAAACAGATTCGAAATCCAGTGGTCCTTTGGATCGTGGGGGTTCAAATCCTCCTCCCGGCGCTAGTTCATATTAAATCTTTAGAATCATAAAGACA
Source organism: Candidatus Bathyarchaeota archaeon (assembly GCA_030617005.1). Lineage (GTDB taxonomy): Archaea > Thermoproteota > Bathyarchaeia > RBG-16-48-13 > JAUWWH01. The sequence continues at coordinate 6,876 of JAUWWH010000030.1, forward strand.
CTGAAACAAATACTCTCCTGAAAAGCTCAAGGAGAGCTACTATATCTCAAAAAATAAAGTTATTACCCTAATCTTTAGATTAAAGCGATTTGAAATGGAAGTCTATCTATGTATTTGATAAACAATATTTTGTTAAAATGTTTTAAAATAGGTCAGATTGATGTAGCCTTAAATATGTAGTACCAATTAAGGTGTAGGATAGATAAATAGGAGGATTCTCCCCGTTTTTATGTTTGTAATTTTTATTATTAATGGGAGTTGAACGAACCTTGTCAAAAGCAAGTGAAATAGGAGAACGAAAAATAATTGAGCTCTTGATTAAAAACTTTAATCAAATGCCTGAGATGGTGATTCCTTTTGGCGATGATGTCAGTGCAGTATCAATTGATAAGACGCAGTTAGCTATTTTGAAGACTGATATGCTCGTAGGAGAGACGGACATCCCACCAGGTATGACTCTTTGGCAAGCAGCAAGAAAAGCGATTATTATGACCATAAGCGATCTTGCATCAAAAGGGGTTAAACCTATGGCCCTACTTATTGCACTTGGACTTCCCCGAGAAACTTCAAGAGAAAAGATCGAGGAGATTGCTAGAGGTCTAAACGCAGGAGCGCGGGAGTATGATGTTTATATAATCGGTGGGGATACAGGGGAAACATCAGACCTTATTATTTGTTGCATTGCCTTTGGTGTAACCGTGAAAAAAAAATTGATAACACGGAGTGGTGCAAAGGCAGGGGACATCCTGGCAGTAACGGGGTTTTTTGGAAAGACGGGAGCTGGATTGAAGATGCTCATTGATGGATTGAAGGTACCTCTAAGGATTAGGAAGAGTTTACTTAAAGCGGTCTACTTACCTAAAGCCCGCCTTAGGGAAGGTTTAATCTTAGCCAGTTTAGGAGGTATATCAGCTTCAATAGATTCAAGTGATGGATTAGCAATTAGCCTGCATGAACTTAAAAAGATGTCGAACGTTGGTTTCACAATAACGGAGTTACCAATAGC
>JAUWWH010000053.1 GCA_030617005.1 Candidatus Bathyarchaeota archaeon
AACAAAGACATCCTTAGTCACCTAAATCTCTGCCCAGTTAAATCCTCAAAAAGATCAATGTAGATTTGGCTAATTTGCTGAATGATTTTGTTTGGTAAAAAAAGTATAGGTTGTTCTGCTTCACCCCCTTCCCTTGCCTTCATCAGCTCATCGTAGTAACCAATCGTTCTATAATACTGTCTAACAAACTCTTTACTCCGTTCTACACATCTTCCATTTTCAAATTCTTTTATATCCCAAAATCTATCTTCATCTGCAGTCCCAAAAGTATCCACTACCATAAGATTTCTATCCTCATCAAAAGCGAACTCTTTCTTACCATCAACATGAATTAAGCCGCTCTGTTTTATACTTGACTTGATAATCTCATCTATTGTCAATGACACTTCTTTAATCGATGTATATTCATACAAAGTTAAACCGGAGATCTTTAACGCTACTTCAGTAGTTAATTTTCGATCTATTTTCTCAAGCTTTGTAGTAATTTCAAAAAAAGGATGTGGTAATTTCTCAGCAATTTTGATATTATGTCCAGGAAGGAATCCTAACTTTTCTGGTTTTATTATTCCTCGGAATACTCGATCCCATAGGGAACCATAGACATAATATCTAACAATACATTCTAAGGGGATAAGGTATCTCACAGTCTTCGGTGTCAATAAACTATAATCATGTATCACATTAACCCGCTTAACACGTATTCTATTCGGAGCTGTTAAACCAAGGTAGTGCGTTGAAATTCCAAGTTTTTGGATAAGTTCAAACCAGTAAGCGCTTGTTCGGGCCAGTGTCTCTCCTTTATTTGGAATTTCGCTTGGAATAATCTTATCGAAGACTGAAATCCTGTTTGAGAATTCGAACTCCAACTCTTTATCATTTACTGCATAAACATCCTTCACTTTCCCAGATTTAATTAAACGCATTTTATATTCCTCTAAACGCTTCTCAGTTTTTTGTCAGCTCTCTCAACTATGGCTTTTATGCTTTGTTGGTAATCAAGAACCCTATCACTTAATTCTGGATTCGTTAGAGCCAAAATCTTCGCAGCTGCGAGTGCTGCGTTTTCAGGATCAAGAATGACTAAGGGTGACACCCCACTAGGCATTCTCAGGGAGGAATATATGTCTAAATGTCCAAATTTATTTGAACATGGAGGACAAGCTATCACGGGATATTTCGTATTAGCATCAACAAAGCCTGAAAGCGCGTTTGATCTGCCAGCAATAGTGATGTAAACGATTCGATCTTCCATTTTCTCATATTCTTCAATTATTTTTAAGAGTTTTTGCGGTGTTTTATGGGCAGATGCCACCCTTCGCTCATATGTTACACTTAATTTATTTAGACAGTTACATATGAGATTTGAAAATTCTTCATCTTTTTTAGATCCCATTATGATTATTATCTTCTCTTCCACCATGTTCTATTCCCCATGATTCTTTTTTTGAGGTATATGTACAATACTTTCAATCTGTTATTTATTGGTGTGACTCATTCAGTCATATGGAATATTTTATTCTTTTTCTTTCTCAAAACCTTTTATTAAGATGTTTCACGTAAAAGTTAAAATGGTTTACTATTAATCTAAGGGAGTAATATGACCAATCTTTTTTTTATACAGATTACTGTTAATTTTAATTAAATATATGATAAAGATATATAAGTTTAGAGTAATATATGAAGTGGGGTTTGAGGTTTGTTTGTTCCTTTATGAATATTTAGATATAAAACGAAGTACGCTGTGAACATCACCTATAGAAAAATAAAAAGGATTAAACGGTAGATGGAAAGACGTGAAAATGGTTTACAGAATAGAAGTGGGGTTTAAACCAAATATAGTCGACAGCTCTGGTGAAAGAACGAAAACGGATATCTATAATTTTCTAGGGATTAAGGTTGATCAAGTAAGGACTAGAAGAGTATATACTCTGGACATAGAGTTAAACTTGGAAGAGTTAGAGAAAGTTAAAAGAGAACTCTTTGTAGATCCAGTAATCGAAGAAGTTTCTAGTCGACTTCCGAGTTTTAATTGGTACATAGAAGTTGGGTACAAACCGGGTGTTACTGATAATGTTGGGAAAACAGCAAGAAAAGCTATTCAAGAATTGTTAAAGAGAAGATTTAAAGAATCAGAAAAGGTCTATACATCCATTCAATATCTCATAAAGAGTGCTAAATTATCTTTTATAGAGATTGAAAAAATTGGAAAAGAACTTTTATCAAATGAAATCATCGAGAGCCTTACGATTCTAAGCTACAGAGAAGTGTTAGAGAAGGGGCTCAATATACCGATCCCTATAGTTATCGGGAAACAGGAGAGTCGGGTGAAAGAATATGATCTAAGAGTCAGTGATGAGGAGCTTACACAGATCAGTAGAAAAGGTGTACTAGCACTAACACTAGATGAGATGAAGATAATCAAGAATTATTTTTATGATAAAGAGATAACAGAACAGAGAAGAGAGAAAGGATTAAGTAGAAATCCAACCGATGTGGAACTTGAGACCCTTGCTCAAACGTGGTCAGAGCACTGTAAACACAAAATCTTCAATGCCTTAATCCATTATAGGGATGGAGAGACGGAAGAAGAGATCGATAGTCTTTTTCAGACCTATATAAGAAAGTTCACGGAAGAGATCATGGAAGATGTTCCCTGGTTAATCTCCATCTTTGTTGATAATGCAGGAGTGATCAAGTTAAATGATACATTAAACATTGTCGCCAAAGTTGAAACGCATAATGCCCCTTCGGCTATTGAGCCATATGGTGGTGCTATGACGGGTATAGTTGGTATTAATCGAGACCCTTTAGGTACAGGTATTGGAGCTAAATTGATGTTCAATGTTTTCACATACTGTTTTGGCAGTCCATTCTACAAAAGTGAGAACTCAACACAATTTCTCCATCCTAGAAGGATTAGAGAAGGCGTACATAGAGGAATAATCGATGGGGGTAACCAGAGTGGGATACCTCTTGTGATCGGTAGAGAGATCTTTGATAAACGGTTCGGTGAAGCTAAGCCTCTCGTCTATTGTGGCACATTTGGAATAATGCCGAAGGAGATAAATGGGTATCCCTCTCACATAAAAACGATTAATCCAGGCGATTTAATCGTCATGGTTGGTGGGAGAATAGGGAAAGATGGAATTCATGGAGCAACCTTCTCATCAGAAGAGCTGCATAGGGGATCACCAGTCCAAGCTGTACAGATTGGGGATCCTATTACTCAAAAAATGATGAGTGAGTTCATCCTCGAAGCTAGAGATTTAGGAATGTACAGATGCATTACTGATAATGGTGCTGGTGGTTTAGCCTCATCAATCGGGGAAATGGCGAGATATAGTGGAGGTTGTGAGATAGAATTAGAAAATGCTCCGTTAAAGTATCAAGGTTTACACCCATGGGAAATCCTGCTCTCAGAAGCTCAAGAAAGGATGACTTTAGCTGTAGATCATACCCAAATTGAACAGTTCCTTGAGTTGGCAAAAAAAAGGGATGTTGGAGCAACGATTTTAGGTAAGTTTACTGATTCAGGGAAGTTTCATGTGAAATATAATGACAAAACAGTTGGCTATCTTGATATGAAATTCCTCCATGAAGGAGTACCAAAGAAGAGGTTAAGAGCGGTTTGGAAGAAACCCATTCACGAAGAGCCTAAATTTGATGAAGCGATTGATTTAACTATAATACTGGAGGAAATGCTCGCTCGACTTAATATCTGTTCTATTGAAAAGAAGCTACGACAGTATGATCACGAAGTTAAGGGATTAAGTATAATTAAACTTCTAGTAGGAAAGGAAGAGGATGTTCCTAGCGATGCCACCGTTTGCCTGGTAGAGTATGGTTCCATAGAGGGTATAATTTTCGCAAATGGGTTAAATCCACATTATTCAGATGTAGATACTTATCACATGGCAGCTTCAGCGATAGATGAGGGGGTAAGGAGAGTTATCGCAGTTGGGGGAAAATTACCTAGTGAGAAAATTCCATTCGCTGCCTTGGATAATTTCTGTTGGCCTGATCCTGAACAATCAGAGAAGACGCCTGATGGATGTTACAAACTGGCGCAACTCGTAAGGGCAAATAAAGCATTATATGACTACTCAAAGGCATTCATGTTACCCTTTATCTCAGGAAAAGACAGTATGAAGTGTGACAGTGTAATCGATGGAAAGAAAGTTTCCATTCCTCCCAGCCTTTTAATAACTGTGATAGCAAAGATGGAAGACATTAGGAAAGCGGTGACGATGGACGTTAAGAAAATTGGAGACATTGTATACATCGTCGGAGAAACATTTAACGAGTTGGGGGGTTCAGAATACTATAAGCTTATTGGTGAAAAAATGAAGGGTGTAGGTTATGTTGGAAATAATGTTCCAATAGTTGATGCAGAAAAAGCTAAGGAGATTTACAGAAGTATGAGTGAAGCCACTGATAGATGTCTAGTTCATTCAATTCACACACCGACAAAAGGAGGGCTGGGGGTAGCTCTTGCCAAAAGCGCTTTTGCAGGTGGATATGGATTAAACGTTTCTTTAAGCAAAGTTCCTTATTCTGGGGCTAGAAGGAATGATGTAGTACTCTTCTCAGAGTCTAACAGCAGATTCGTAGTCACAGTCCCAATGAATATGAAAGAAGAATTCGAGTTAGTGATGCGAGGAAATATCTGCACGGAAGTAGGAATTGTTATTGATGAGCAGAGATTAAAGATTAGAGGTTTAGATGGGGGCTATATTATTAATTCAGATATTAACCGTTTAAAAGAAGTGTGGAAACGTACCTTGGAAGATGTGTAGAAAATGTGTAGAGTCTTAGTTCCCGTAGGGTATGGCTTGAACTGTGATGATGAAACTATTTATGCCTTTAAAATGGTAGGTGCAGATGTAAAAAAGATCTTTTTGAAGGACTTGATTAAGGATCCTCAGAGATTAGACGACTATCAGATTCTGGCAATGATAGGTGGTTTCTCCTATGGTGATCATATTGCTGCTGGAAAAGTCTTAGCAAACATTTACAAGTATGAGATAGGGGAAACGATTCAAAGATTCATTTCCGATGGGAAACTAATATTTGGGGAATGTAATGGCTTTCAAGCTTTAGTGAAGGCGGGTATTCTGCCGGGATTAAATGGGGACTATCATACGCAATGTGCAACATTGACCTATAACGATTCTGGAGTCTTTGAAGATAGATGGGTCAAATTGAAGATAAATCCGAAATCAAATTGTGTCTTCACAAAGAATATTGAGGAGTTATACCTTCCCGTGAGACATGGGGAAGGAAAATTTATTGTAGAAAAAAAGGCTGTTCTTGAGAAGTTGAAAGAAAAAAACCTAATTGTCCTCCAATACGCTGATATGGAAACCCTTAAACCAACGATGAAGTATCCACAGAATCCTAATGGGTCAATTGGAAGTATTGCTGGGATCTGTGATTGTACTGGGAGGGTATTCGGGAAGATGCCTCATGCAACAGCGTATCTAAGTCCCTATAACCATCCCAGTTGGACAAGACTGAAAGTAGAAGGGTCTTTACCAAAAGAGGGCGGGGGCGTACAAATATTCAGAAATGCAGTAGAGTATGTTAAGAATAATCTAACTTAATCAGTAGGGAGAGCTCTTTGTAACCATGAAGTATTCTGACCTCGTCAATTATGAAAAGTTAGATCCGGTTAAGAGGAAGGCTTTAAAGATATTTGAGTCAACATTTAAGAACCCTGAAAGAATCGGTATAAAAGTTGCGGCTATAGGGGAGACCGCTGCGGTCTTGGATTTTCTTGAATATGATTTCATGTTAGCCTTCAATGTGGAAGGTTTAGGAACAAAAAACCTGATTGCTGACAGACTATGGAGCGAATTAAAGAAAAAAATCGAGATAGAGGAGGAATTTCAAGGAGGAAAATACTACCGTTTCCTTGGGCAAGATGCTGTAGCCATGTCAGTCACTGATCTCGTCGCTGTAGGTGCAGATCCGATCGCGTACACAGACGTGATAGCGTCAGGGAATTCAGAGTGGTTCAGCGATTCGAAAAGAGTGGATGAACTTTTGAGTGGATACGCACATGCTGCTAATCTAGCGGGATGTGCTATACCTCAAGGTGAGACCCCTACCTTACCCAACATAATTTATAAGGAGACTTTAGATCTCACAGGTAGTTCTGTTGGTATAATAAAGCCTAAGAGCAGGTTTACATATGGACAAAAAATTACCGACGGTGATATTATTTACGGTTTACCTAGTGGTGGGATCTGCGCGAACGGAGTTTCGAAGGCAAGAAATATCGTAGAGAAATTACCGGATGGATACTTCACGAAGCTTCCGAACGGGAAGACTGTGGGTGAGGAGTTGCTAACACCGACACCGATTTATGTACGCCCCATCATAGAGATGTTTAAGGCAAAAGTTAATTTACATTACATCTCTCCCATAACAGGGCATGGTTGGAGAAAGATTGCTAGAGCTA
>JAUWWH010000247.1 GCA_030617005.1 Candidatus Bathyarchaeota archaeon
CAACCCTTCTTCTCTAAATTTGTTAAGACGTCATAAATCTTTGAGTAAGGTAACCCCGTTGAATTACTAATTTGATTTGCAGCAGAAGGCCCTGCTATTATTAAGTGAAGATAAGCTATAGACTCATACATGTTAAACAGATATCTCGTAGAGCTTTCTTAGTTCGTTCACTAATTGATATTTGATATCACTTTTTATTTGAACATGGGTTAACTTAGGTGTGGGGCTTCCTTTTCCCACTTTCACCATCTTTTATGTTTGGAAATGCATTTATAGACGAACTGTCTTATCTAACAACTCTTAGTGGTGGTAATTATGCATATTCTCAAAATGACCAGAAGTATCTGTCCAGAGTGCTTTAAAGTACTTGACGCAACGATCTATGAAGAAAATGGGAAAGTCTACATAAAGAAAAATTGCGTCGAGCATGGACCATTTCAAGACATATATTGGTCAGATATTAAAGAATACCAAAGAGTTAAAAAATATGCCATTGAGGGCGAAGGCATCAAAAATCCTCATACAAAGATTAATACTGGTCATCCATTCGATTGCGGGTTATGTCCAAACCATAAAACTCAAAAAAACTTAGCTATAATCGACGTTACAAATAGATGTAACCTCAAGTGTCCCATATGTTTTGCAAACGCTACAGCTGCTGGATATGTCTATGAACCTACAAAAAAACAAATTGAAGAAATGATTAGAAACCTAAGATCTATGGAACCTGTACCCGCAGTTGCTTTACAGTTTAGTGGAGGTGAACCAACAGTTAGGGAGGATCTTCCTGAGCTCATTAAAATGGCGGTTAATGCAGGTTTTGACCACGTTGAAGTGAATTCTAATGGTTTAAAATTTGCTGAAAGTGTTGATTACTGCCGAAAAATAATCGAAGCAGGGGGGAAGACGATATATCTTCAGTTTGATGGAGTGACTCCGGAACCTTATCTGATTAATAGAGGTTCCAATCTCCTCCAAACAAAGTTTAAAGCTATAGAAAACTGTCGTGAAGCTGGAGTTGAAAGTATCGTTCTTGTTCCAACTGTCGTACGGGGAGTCAATGATGATCAATTGGGAAGCATTATCAAATATGCTGCTAAGAATTTCGATGTAATTCGTTGCGTAAACTTTCAACCAGTCTCAATAACTGGACGAATCAATAATGAGAAACGGAAGGAAATGCGGATAACCGTTCCAGACTGTACTAAGTTGATAGAGGAACAAACTGAAGGTCAGATCAAAGCATCTGATTTTTACCCGATACCCGTCGTCGTACCCGTCTCTCGTGCAGTTGGAGCATTGAAAGGGACGAAATATGTGGAGTTTACCGTTCATGAGCATTGTGGAATGGCCACATTTCTCATTATTGAAAATGGGAATTTTGTACCCATAACTCATTACATCGATGTTGATAAGTTTATGAAATCAATGAATAACATCTATGAAACAGCGTTAAAGGGTTCAAAGAGGAAGTCACAACTTCAATTACTATCAACTTCCTTAAGACACGCCAGACGGGGTATACTTAGACAACTTCTTAAACACGTCTTAAAGGAAGGATCCTATGATGCTTTGGGTGATCTGATGAAAAAGGTATTAATGATTGGATTAATGCATTTTCAAGATTCATATAACTTTGATCTGGAAAGACTGGAGAGATGTGGGGTCCATTATGCAGTTCCTGATGGTCGAATCATTCCTTTCTGTGCTATGAATACAATCTACCGCCCACAAGTTGAAAAGGAGTTTAGTATACCTATCGCTGAATGGCGGGCGAGACGAATTGTAAAGAGTTAAGATCCCTTTGAAACATGTTCTCATCTCAACCTTTTTATTTTCCTTTATTCTAATATAATGAGTGTTGGTGAATAATGGGCGGATCTAAGAAGAAATCCATCTCAAAAATGGAAAAACGACAAAATTTGAAGAATCAAAAAAGAAGTGGTAAACAAAAAAAAGTTACTAAATGGAAGATCGTTGAGAAAACTATTAAGGGGGTAGATATTCCATACGTTCCAAATGAAGATTTATCGAATGAATTGAAAAAGATGAAAGCTGTTACTCCATACTCATTAGCTATGAAATACAACATCAAACTAAGTTTAGCTAAAGACTGGTTAGAACTACTAGATCAGAAGGGTACTATTCGAAAAATCGCGAGTGGGAGCTCCCTAAAGATATACAAATTTACAGAAAAAAGCTAGCAAAATAATGTATCTCTATAGAGAAGTTTACTTGATGATAGATCCTATTAGAGAGAAAAAATTTTATTGGTCACAGGTATTCTTTCAAAGTTTTCCCGAATAGCTTCATGATTATTCTACTTGTTAAACTAAATTATATTCGTTTTCATTGCTGAGATGATATATCTAGATTATTGATACGGGAGTATGGAAGCGATATTCACATAGGAGCTAGAATATACAAAAATAAGCAAAGTTTCTAATTTTCATAAAAACATTATGCATTAGAAATATATATTGAAAGTTTAATTATCAAATACAGCTCTGAAAATGATAACTATATTCTGAATATTCGTTTAGTTAGAATATTTACTTCAACACTGATGATAGCCCCCAGCATCATAAGTAAGTGCATTTTTTCAAGTCGCAAACTACACAGATTCTTTTATGCTCAAATTGAGAAAGGA
>JAUWWH010000097.1 GCA_030617005.1 Candidatus Bathyarchaeota archaeon
CGCGATCACCCATATTTTTAATTATGCACGGAATCGTTGTTAACCCCGCTCTCTTCGTCGCTAAGTATCGTTGTTCACCTGCAACAATTTCGTAGTCTCCTGATTGAAGAGATCGTACTAGAATGGGTTGAAGCTGCCCATTTGATTCCATGGACTGAGCTAGTTCTGTAATGTAGTCTTCATCCACATTCAGCCTTAAGCTGTTAGATGAAGGACGTACCTTATTTATTGGAAGAATGCGAAAACCTTCAACACTTGAATACATAAACTCATCACAGGTAATAAAGGTAGATATAAATTTTATGTAAATTTATTTTCCAAAAGGTAATGCACGCATTTCATGTATTAGTATATACAGTCTAATCTGTCTTTAAATCTTGCTATGAACCGAAATTGTTGGTTTTTTTAACTTAATGAAGACTTGTCGATATTATTTATCAAGAATAATTACTGAAGAATGATTCATAATAAGCTGTAATGATTTAACATATTACATACTTAAGACCTGGAGTATCGTACATATTTAAATACAGTATGGGTAAACAAATAAAAAAATTTCAGTTCTCCTTCTGTTTAGTTTTCACGCTTTCACTTTTTCTTTTCTGAAATCAATTATGATCGCAACCTTGGTTTCTTTATTGTTTCTCGTGTCTATGCTAAATCCTACAATGATGGTTCGCTTGGTGTTTAAATGTTTTAAGAGATTTCGCTAAGGCTGTTTTGTTGCCACAATCACAATTCTGTTTCCCTTTTGAACATAGACATCAACGTTCATTTCTCCTTTTTCTTTTTACTGTTCAAACGGATCTTAGTATAAAGTATATTATTTGTCTTCACGTTCTTAATTTGTAATATCCTATGAAATGGAATAATCGTTGTTCCATCTATAGACTCATATTGAAAGTAATTTTTACTTAACGTCTTTATTTCACTACACATTAAACTTCTCTTGTTATCCAGAGCACCATCATGTCTATAAGAAATCTCAATGTCAATAGGATTCTCCTTTTTATCCCATTTTATCTTATTTAAGATACCGAATATCGTTAATTTACTCATCTTTACTACCCACTTTCTTTTTATCAGAATTATTCTTTCATAGGGTGCTTTTTTGAGAGATCTTTTGATTGGGGGATGCCTATGTCCTGCAGTGCTAGGAAAAACTTTACGCCTTTTTTAGCTGGTGATTGGTGTACTTTAGCTCTTTTACAAGTTCTTTAAATGAAAAGGGTTTCCCTGCTTCAAAAGAATTAATCGTTAATGGGGTATGGATATATTTGTCTATTTTATTCATTCTACAAATCCTATTTTCTCTGCGCAATATAGTTTCTGCCCTTTTCAGTCAGCTTTCAACGCTTTCAAATCCATGAGTTTTAAAGCAGAGGTTGTAGCGAATATTTTAGATATAGGTGTACCATCGCTATAAGCACAGGGTATTCCATATTTCTTCACACATGCTAGACATCGAATAGGGTTGCAGAGTTCTGTACTCAGATATTTTTCTCCACCATCAGGAGCTATCACTACCATAACGCCTTCCTCAATTTCACTAGCCTTCTGGCATGCTACATGGAATATGGCTCCTGAGCTGGGTCCTACAAAAATCCCTTCACGAAGGGCAATAAGTCTTGTAGTTTCTTCAGCATCCATTGGAGATACTTCACAAATTTCATCTACAAATTCTTGCTTCCAGATTTTCGGAACATATTGTGTTTGCAGGTTCTTCAAACCTTGTATTGATGTATTTGGTTTAGGCTGGACAGCAATTATCTTAATTTCAGGATTATACTCTTTAAGCCTCTGTGATACGCCCATCAATGTACCCGTCGTTCCAATACCAGCCACAAAATGGGTAACCTTACCCTTTGTATCTCTCCATATTTCTTCACCTGTAGTCTCATAATGAGCTAGAACATTAGCTTGGTTAGCAAATTGATTTGGCATAAAATATTTATCAGGATTCTTCTGGACGATTTCATGTACTAAATCTTCTGCACCGTCCATTCCTTTAGATCCTTCACTTAGTATGATCTTCGCGCCGAGGATAAAAAGGATCTGTCGTCTTTCCAAAGACATAGTCTCAGGCATAACAAGGGTTAACTTATAACCCATTGTACGACAGACTAAACCAAGACCAATTCCAGTATTTCCACTAGTTGGTTCTATAACTACCTTATCTTTTGTGAGTTCCCCGGTCTCTTCAGCTTTTTGAAGCATGTACTTTGCTATCCGATCCTTAATGGATCCTCCAGGATTAAATTTCTCAAGTTTCAGATACATCTTTAATTTGGGATTCGGATTTAAAAAATTCACTTTAACCATTGGTGTATTGCCAATGAGATCCACGATACTATTCACAAGCATACAATTTCTTCTCCATTTCTCACTCGTCAATAAAGTTGTACTGCATCCATTTAAATACACGGGAAACAAATAAAATATTAACGGTTAAGAATCATGCTGGATAAGGCGTTGAAAAAAAGTTTGAAGCCGTAAGGATGACCGGATACAAAAAAGGGAACATTCCTTTGATAAAGGGGAAGCACCATTCTGAGGAAACCAAGTGGAAGCTCTCATTCGCTATGCTGGGTTGAAAATTCTCCGAGGAAACCAAATGAAAGCTCTCTCTTGCTTAGCGGAGGAGGAAGCATACGGATGATACCAAATAAAACTGCTGTTAGCGCGTACTCTCTTGTTTGTACCGTAACCATTTAAATACAGTAAACAAATAAGAAAAATAGCGCGTATTATTAAGTCGTAAAATTGCATTAATATTCTAAGATTTTAATATCTTATACGTCTCCAACCCCGTCCGAATCCTCTACCGCGTCCCAACCTTCTTCCGATGAAAGCTCTTACAGGCACAGCGGACTCCAATCTACATCGTTCCAGCTGAACTCGATGTACTGCGTCTTGTTGATTTGGAAGGTTTATCTCAAGAGGAAGCTGGAAGAAGAATGGGCACATCCAGGGGAACAGTCTGGAGACTCCTCTAAAGCGCTAGAAAGAAGGTCACCCAAGCCCTCATAGAAGTAAGACCTCTAATAATCACATCACAATAAGATCTAATAGTAATTTGTTTGATCATCTCAGTTTTTTGTGATTAAATCAGTCATTATTAAAGACGAGATAAGAGATTATGGTGTGGTTTAAATCCTCATCTCCACCATCTTAATCAATATGTATAAATGCTTAACGTTTAACATCTTGAAGATGTTTCACAGTCAGCTCTCGATTCTAAATCCCTGAAAAAACAAGAAACAATAAAAGAGCATACAATTTGTTACAAACTACGATTAGTAAAACTTATATGTTTGAACACTATTACTTTCTGAAATTGGAGTATGATGTATATTAAAAACCCCATTTCATCAACAATGGAGGAATACCTCGAGAACATATACAGGCTTGAAGAAGAATATTATGTGGCTAAAACAAAACTTCTTGCCGAAATGGTTGGAGTAAGCCTGGGAACTGTAACAAACACCATAACCTCTTTAGAAAAAAAGGGTCTTGTGACCCATGAACCCTACAAAGGGATAAGGCTTACGGAGACTGGAAAAAAAATAGCTTTAGATGTCATCAGGAGACACCGCCTATTCGAGTGTCTATTGACAGATATTCTCAAAATTGATTGGAGTAAGATTCACAGTTACGCATGTAAACTAGAACATGCAATAACAAGCGACCTTACTAAACCCTTAGAAAAGGCTTTAGGACATCCAGAAACCTGTCCACATGGGAACCCGATACCAACAGCATGTGGAGGAATATTGGAAGAAGAGGCACAACCGATAGTAGACCTTGATAAAGGGATAAAAAGTGTGGTGATAAGGATAACAAATGAAAAACAGGAGTTGTTAGAATACTTAATGACCTTAAACTTGATTCCGGGATCCCACATTGAAGTTATGGAGATAGCGCCTTTCAATGGGCCAATCACTGTGAAGATAGATAAACATGAACACGCCATAAGCAAAAAAATTGCATCTATTGTATGGGTTAAAAATGAGGCTTGATGAAATGGACCTACCGTTAACTGAACTAAAAGATGGAGAAAAGGGGATCGTAAAATCTATCAAAGTGAGTAAAGATCGTGGAAGAAGACGAAAGAGAAGGGGGAGTGGTTTGGGTTTAGAAAGGAGACTTATGGACATGGGTTTAACACCGAACAGTGTAGTAACGGTTGTGAAGTCAGCTCCCTTTAAGGGTCCAATAGAGATAATTGTTAGAGGGTCTAGATTGGCTTTGGGCAGAGGGATTGCTAAGAGAGTTCTCGTGGAAGTCGAGAAATGACGGACAAGAAGCTCACCATTGCCTTGGCTGGAAATGCGAATGTCGGTAAGTCAGTGATATTTAATTATCTTACAGGGCTCCACCAACATATTGGAAATTGGCCTGGGAAAACTGTTGAAAAGGCTGAAGGCACTCTCCATTATAAAGGGTATACAATCGACATCGTAGATTTGCCCGGAATCTATTCCCTCTCAACCTTCTCCTTGGAAGAATTGATCTCAAGAGAATACATAGCAGTTGAAAAACCCGACTTAGTGATTAACGTTATCGATGCTTCAATTTTAGAAAGGAACCTATTCTTTTCACTACAGTTGATCGAATTGGAAATTCCAATGATTCTTGCTTTGAATCAGATAGATATGGCAAAGAGTAAGGGCATTGAAATCGATTGCGAAAAATTAGAGAAGATCTTAGGAGTACCCGTTGTTCCAATGATGGCTATTAAGGGTATCGGGGTATCTGATCTTCTAGAAAAAGTTATAGAAATAGTGGAGAAGAATGGGAAAACGAATCCTTCGAAAATAAGGTATGGAGAAGAAGTAGAGGAGAAAATAAGAAAGATCGTTGACCGCATAGAAAAGTCTCATTACAAGTATCCACCTAGGTACACTTCAATCAAGCTCTTAGAAGGAGATGAAGAAATCCAAAGAGATGTCATGAAGATAGATACTGAGATCATATCCACTTCACAAAGATTAGCTGGAGAGATCGAGAGAATTCACGGACATTCATGTTCCACAGTAATAACTTCTGAACGATACGAAGTCGCAGGAGAGATTACACGAGAAGTTCA
>JAUWWH010000005.1 GCA_030617005.1 Candidatus Bathyarchaeota archaeon
TCCATCATCAGTTTCCATTATCTCTGCTCCCATCTTTCTTAACTCAGAGGTAAGTGAATGGAGTCTGTTAGATTCTTTGAATCTAAGTCTCTTAGCGTTGTAAATTTGTGTTACTCCTTTACTGAAAGAACCTAATACTGCACATACAGGTACTAGGTCAGGAATATCTGAAGCATCTATATCCGCAGCATCTAACCTTCCATTTAAAATTTGAACTGAATTTTTTTCAACATTAATGTTGATACTCATACTCTTCAAGATTCCTACAATCTCGCTATCAGGTTGATTATGTGAAACGTTTTTGATCGTTATGCACGAGTCAGTAATTACTGCAGCAGCTAATAAGAACGCTGCTGATGAGAAGTCTCCCGGAACTATATGGTTCTTAGCTAGATACCTCTGCTTTTTAAGGATTTGGAATGATTTTAATTGCTTAGTAGTTCTGATGAAAATGCCGTGTTTTTTTATCACATCTAATGTTAATCTAACATATGGTTTGGACTCTAAGTTAGTTTCCAATTTAATTTCTGAATCCTTTTCAGCTAAGGGGCAAGCGAAGAGTAATCCAGTAATAAACTGAGAACTAATATTGCCTACAAGAGAAACCTTTCCACCCCTTATTCCACCATTTAGAACTGTCACTGGAGGGAATCCACCATTTGAAAAACAGTGTACTCCAAACTGTTTTAAACTATTAATAAGAGGCCCTATGGGTCTTTTTCTTAAGCCAATATTTCCTGTTAAGACTGTTTTTCCCTGAGCGAGAGCTGTAATGGGTGTGAGAAATCTGATTGTTGAGGCGGAATCCCTACAATCAATCTGATGTTTGGGTGATTTGAGAATGGAAGTACCGAATATTATCAATCCGTCTTCCCTTTTTTCAATTTTTGCTCCCAAGGCGGAACAGGCATCCATGGTGGCTATTGTATCATCTGAAAATAGGGGTGAGTATATTCGAGATTTTCCCTCAGCTAGGGAAGCTGCTATCACAGCGCGGTGTGTGTAACTTTTAGATGAAGGGGCATAAACTATCCCGTCAATCTTCTCAGTCTCCTCTACGATAATAGTGGTCACTATTCTTTCCTCGTTATTCTAGCCTTTTCATGATTCACTTTTCCCTGAATTATCTCACCGTCATAGGAGTGCCAAGCATCAAGAATCTTATCAATTTGACCTTCATATACGATGGCAGCTGTTGCAGGACCTTTCCCGCTTAATCCAGAAGCTATCGCACCAGCTTCCAAGGCATCTATTGCAAGCTTCTGTTCATATCCTAAAGCAGTTGCATATAAAATTCCATTCATTGTCAATGCGGTCCAATAATTACCTGATAGTGCCTCACGAAAAGCTACTTTAATCTGTGGAGCAATCAGTCGCATCCTATCTACATTAGACTTAAACGTATACGATTTCTCAGATGGAATGTGAAGGAGGACTGTTAAGTCTTCTTTTATAGTAAACCTTTTTAACATTCTCCTTTTTAGGTTATCAGTTAAAGTGATATCGCCAAAGAAGGATGCACTTGCATCATCAAAAACACCAGTAATAGTTGTTTTAGCTTTAATTGAAGCATCTACACTAAGATCCAATGCTGTGAAATCATCTACGTTTTTTCTTAGAGCTCCTATAGTAGCTAAAACTAAGGCGTTTGAAGCTACACTGCTACTTTTTAATCCCTTAGCTATTGGAATATTGGACTCTGTTTCTACTTCAGCTCCAAATTCGTTATCAACGTGAAAATATTTTAGAACAGTTAAGATAGATTCCCTAATTAGCGTTGTATCCTCATTTGGTTCTGAGAGAATTTTTCCATTAACAAACCCTGTCTCCCCTGTTAATCGAACCTTTGCTTTTGTCCAAAGATTCACTCCTAAGGCTGCTCCCTTACCTGTAGCTATAGCGTTTATTACTGTCACAGCACCATATGCTATAGCTGTCCCAAACCCAACCATCTTATCCTCCCCTTAATCCTCTATTAATTGCTCTAAGCATTACATCAATAGGAGGTTCCAAATTAATCCAAAGTTTGAAGGATAGAGCACCTTGGTTAACAAGCATATTTATCCCATTTAAAGCCTTAGCACCTGACGCTGTTGCTTCTCTTAAAAGCCGTGTTTCTGGGGGGTTATAGATTATATCAAAAACAACCATATTAGGTTTAATAAGGTGTCTATCTACAAGTGTTTCATCAATCTTTGGGAACATTCCAACAGAGGTTGTATTGATTAATAATTCGGTATCCGCAAGTTCCCTCGAAAGAGTGTTAATTGTTAACTCTTCCCCTACTATATCGATATTAATCCGTTTTTTTATAGCTTTAACTAGAGAAGTAGCTTTAGATCTTGTTCTATTAAGTACAACCAATCTACTAGCAAAAGGTGCGATAGAAAAGGATATGGCTCTAGCTGCTCCACCAGCACCTAAAAGTACAACTTTTTTTCCTGCAGGATCACCCTTCCCCCTTTTTAAGGATGCTAAAGCTCCTGCTCCGTCTGTGTTGTAACCTATCAGTCTTCCATCTTTATTAATAACAGTGTTAACTGCTCCAATATTTTTTGCATTAGAATCAATCTCATCTAAATACTTCATTATTGAAACCTTGTGAGGTATTGTTACATTCAATCCAGATATACCCATACTCTTAATCCCTTTAATAGCGTCCCCTAAACCATCAGATTTCACTTGAAGGGTAAGATAGACACTGTTTATCCCGCAGAATTGGAAAGCAGCATTATGCATTAAAGGGCTAAATGAATGCTCCACAGGGTCCCCAATAAGCACATAGAGTCTTGTTTCACTATTAATCCTCGAGATCAATTTTGTTAATCAACTCGTAAAACTTTTTTGTTTCAGCAACTGTAAATTGACCGACGGCTGACTCCTTTCCTCTTCCAACAGAAGCGTATGTAAAGTAACCTCCAAATACGGGGGAAAGTAATCTGGAAA
Organism: Candidatus Bathyarchaeota archaeon; assembly: GCA_030617005.1. Classification (GTDB taxonomy): domain Archaea; phylum Thermoproteota; class Bathyarchaeia; order RBG-16-48-13; genus JAUWWH01. Next base: position 2,947 of record JAUWWH010000005.1, read on the forward strand.
TTACACCCAGCTCTCCCATACAGAAACAGATGACATCATTTGATTTTGATGCTTCAACTACAAACCTAAGGCATGTTAGATTATCCTCAATTTTTTTAGCTGTTGTGATTATTTTACAAATGTCACCTTTAGCATTCAACTCTCTTTCATATATCTTAGTGATTTCTGACAGTCTCGGTGTCAATGTAAAGATGTGGTGGGAAACGATACTCTTTACACCCAACGCTTTGATTCTCTTAACGATTTTCCTAGAATTGTTTGCCATTAGTTCAATGTCAATGAAATCGAAGCCTGATGCCGCAGCATCTAACAATACTTCAACCCGCTCCTTATTTAAGCCCCGAAAAAATCCCCCCTCCCTTTGGAAACGATTAGTAGCGATTAATGGAAGTGAAGTAAATCTTCTTATTTCTCCCACATTAAATTTCTCTGAAAGGTAATCCATTCTTATCTCTATAATGTCAGCACCACACTGCTCTGCTTTCTCAACCATCCTTTTTACATCGGGTATATTTGTAGCTGTTACAACAGCACATATCTTAATGGTCATCTTTCTATAACAGACTCCTCTTGAACAAGAACTCCAAAATGTCTCCCTCCAAGCTGACGATAAGCTAACACTTTATCATTTTGATTTAGCTCATTAACCGATATAGACCCATCTTTAGTTACAAAACGAACCGTCTCAGCATTTTGTACGATTGTTTTGATTTTATATCCATCGATTTCAGCTTCAACGAGTGTCAGAGGTCTTCTCTCAATCTTTAACCGACCTATTACAACTTTTCGAAAATCTCCCTCCCTATTAACTGCTAATACTTCATCCCCCGCTTTTAACTCCGATAAGTAACGCGTCTTATTATCTGAAGCGAGAATGTACAAAGAGATGGGACCTGCATTTACTCTAAAGGGGCGAGGTTCCACATGAGGATTCTCTTCAACCTCAGCTTGAATAAGGAAGAGTCCTGAGGATTGACAACCAACAAGCATCCCCTCCCCCTGTGTCATAATGTCACACGTATCAATGCACACTCGTAACCCCATACTCAATTGCTTAGAATTTAGAATCTTAGCCGTTGTTAACTCAATTTTTTGATTTTTCTCTTTAATTTCAGAGAGACTCTCAATACTTTTCAGAACTCTTGCTGTTGCCCCTATTTCCTTCGGATTATCTGTTTTAAGGACAACACCATCAACTCCCAATTCAAGGGTTTCAACTGCAATTTTTGCTTCTTTAGCATTGGCTACCTCTGCGAGAAGCTTCGTCTTTTTACGTGTTTTAGCTATCAAATTTTCAAGGGGAATGATTTTCCAGTTTGGACAAATAACAATGATGTAATCAACCCCGCTCTCTGCCGCTTTTACAGCTTTAACTTCGTCATCCCTATCTTTGACTAATAATTTTAAGCATAGTGTTCTTTGTTGTCTCTTTAATATCTCGATCTTATTAATCATCGCCTCTCCTATTATTTGGATATCGCCATCTGCGGGGGAGGCTATAATATTCTTATACGACTTCCCAAGATGAATGTCTGCTTCACTTAAAACAATTACATCACACAGGTCTTCAGAGGCTCTCAGCAAGTCTTCCTTAAGTACATTTGTCATTGAACTCCCAATTTCAATCCATAACTCTCTCATCTAACTCCCCTGAGAATTAGTAAACCTTCTTCTACAGTTGCTCCTTTATGAACAAGTGCTGAGAGAGCTCTGGTCATTAACGTTGGATTTTCATGTTGGAAGGTATTCCTACCTATTGAGATTCCTGCTCCTCCAGCCTGAATTGAGTCATAAATCATCTTTAAAACACCTTCAACGCTCTTCTGTTTAGGTCCACCAGCGATTACCACAGGAACAGGACAGCTTTGCACAACTTCCCTAAAGGTTTCTGGACTGCTGTATAGTTGGTCTTGATAATATCTGCTCCCAATTCTGCTCCAAGTCTAGCTACATGCTTAACAACCTCTACATCATTGCTATCTGTAATTTTAGGTCCCCGCGGATACATCATAGCGAGCAGAGGCATCCCAAGTTCTTCGCATTCATCTGCAATTAAAGCCATATCCGTTAACATCTCCCCCTCTCTTGGGGCTCCTACATTTACATGAATGGAAATACCATCAGCACCTAACCTTACTGCATGCGCTACACTACAGACTTGAACTTTCCACAGAGGATCTGAACCCAAATTTGTACTGGCAGACAAGTGAGTAATAAGGCCTATTCCACGAGTTTCTATTTTTTTTGCAATACCTTTATGAAGAACGATACCATCGGCTCCCCCTAAAACTAATTTATCAATAATCTCCTGCATATTCATTAACCCTCTAACTGGGCCGAGTGTGACTCCGTGATCCATTGGAACTATGACTGATTTACAGTCCTCTCTGAAAATTCTTTCAAGTCTCCTTTTTTTTCCCACGTTCATTTTACTTCACATCTTTTTGTATTTATTTAAAACATCGTTAACTGACAAAAGAGCTTTTTCTCTTTCATCCCATGGAACGAATATTGTTATTGAAGAACTAATTGTAAATGCTCCATAAAGATTTACGTTCTCCTTTGATAAGGGAGAGACAACAATATCTATGATACCGGGTATGTTTTCTATCCCATATCCAGATACTGTTATCATAGCTAATGAATCAACACAATGTATCGCCTTAGCGATTTCTTCCTCCCTTATCATTTCATGAAGTTGCTGAACAAGATTAGACGGGTTATAAATGTAGAGAAGAATAGATGTTGGAGAGACAGTTAATCCTAACATCTCTCCGTTTACAGTGGAAACTGCTGATAGAATTCTTGAAACATTTTCCAATGAACTGTTATGGGTGATCAGTGTTATCATTGAAAGAGGTGAATAGAAAAGTTTAGCATTCAACCCAGTCTCCAGTTCCCCTGTGATGATCGTACCCCCCGATAAGTCCAATGCATCAAAACCTACAACCCGCAGAACCATATTATCCTTCTTATAAATCAAAGCTTTGGGTTGAATAATCTTAGCACCTGCTACAACTAAACTGTAAGCTGCATCAATATCAAGCGACTCAATCTTCTGAGTATCAGAAACTTTCTTAGGATCAGCAGACAATATGCCCTCAACATCCTTAACAAATATCACCTCCTCCGCATCAACACAATTACCTAAAACAACAGCAGTTAAGTCACTCCCACCTCTACCGAGAGTTGTTATTTTCCCTTCCGGTGAAAGTCCAATGAAGCCTCCAATTACAGGTATTTTTTCTTCAAGTAAAAGTGGAATAATTCGTTTGTTTACAGCACCCTTGGTTTCCTTCATTTTTATGTTAGCATTACCAAATTGTGAATCCGTAAATATTGGCCAAAGGTTTGAGGTAGGGTCTATTTCTACGGCTTTCATTCCGAGGGATTTTAGAGAACTAGCCATTATCCGAGCGGATGTCCTTTCACCCATGGATAGAATTTCATCTAAATCTTCCTTTACTACACTATCTGACATCGATTTATTTATATAGGATAATAATTGATCTGTGACTCCGGCTAGAGCAGAGACTACGACTATGACTCTTCTCTTACGTTGCACTTCTCTTAATACCTTTTTTGCAGCTAGGAGAACGTTTTCTGGGCTAGATAGGCATGATCCACCCCATTTCACAACTATGATGCCATTCATAGAATCCCCTGGAAAACTTTTTCGAAATTAACCCACTCACATAAGAAAAAACTAGAGATAAATTTTACCACTGTAAAAAAGTTTAGATGTTTAATATCATGCCTTTCTGAGAAGGTAAAAACGATGCCCCCTGAAAACTTGATTCCTCCAAAGTAGCACATTTACCCCTCCAATTAACATTTCTAATGTTTTTTAGTTAGTATTTAAAGATATCTCCAAGATTATCTCTGTTGCCTGAAACAATGTTTCTATTTTAAGACATTGAAGTGTTACTTTAAATCATATTTCTTACATGATTATTGATATAGTGTAATTCCAATATTGTAATATCAGTAAATGTAACAATATTAACAGGAGAATCTATCCTTGAAGAGGTCGATTATAACAATTCATAGAAAAATAGACGAGTCAAATATTTTATTAAGTGACTGTATAAGCGCTATCAGTTCTGCTGTCGCAAAAGTAAAAATACACAGAATGAAGCTCGAAACTTACATAACTTTACATCCATATGTTCCGTTATACCCTTACACCTATCCTATAGAATCTAATTCTCCTCAAATAGTTAAAATTATGTCCAATGCCTGTAACTTAGTAGGGATAGGTCCTATGGCTTCAGTAGCTGGAGCTTTAACAGATCTAGCAGTTAATTCAATAATTGTTTCAGGAACACACACTGCAGTAGTTGAAAATGGTGGAGAGATTTCTGCGTCCTCAAAAGAAGCATTCACAGTAGGATTGTTTACCAGAGTAACTAATCTTTTCAATAGTATCTTTTTTCAAATTTATCCTTAAGAATGTCCGATTGGTATAGGAACGAGCTCAGCAACAATAAGCCACGCGATAAACTTTGGTGATACTGACACTGTTACAGTCTTTAGCTTCATCCCAGAAGTTGGCGTTGTCTTTGCGGGTTTGATTGCGAGTTCACTCATCAGAATAATCTATTTCCTGCTAATTGCATTGATTTTCAGTTATTTCAAGAAGTTCAAGGTATCAGAAAAGATCATTCGCTTTGTGGGTATTGTCTGGCTTAGCAGTGTTTTACTTTTAGTCATCGCAGAAGTCTTTAAGATTCCATCGATCATGATGTTCTCAACTGGGACATTTGTCTTGGTCACGATTTCTATTGCAACGTTCACTTCTTTGAGAATAGTCTCGAAGCACTTGATTCATTAACTTTTCTCCTCTCTTTTTCAACATGTTTAAGTCACTCTTGAAATACGCTGAAATACATTCAGCCTTAATGAAAAAGTGTTAATTTTATTCATCTAAATACATAAAAAAGGTGCATTAACCCTTTTTAATTATGTTTAACACTTTGCGATATGAGGGATATTTTAAATGAAAAAAACTAAGGTTCTGAATCTGAAGCCATGTTTATTCTGACTTTTTTGATTCCTTAATAAATGCTATGAAGATAATGGTTCCCACTAAATTCAAGATAAAGCTCGTTTGGAATGGTAGATTTGGTGAGATGTTGTCGTACATATATCCTCCCACCCAAGATGCAGGTGTGCTTACGATTCCTGCGATGGTCCCCATCATGCCCATCATCTTTCCTCGTCTCTTAGATGGAGTAACATCTGCGACTAACGCCTGCCATGCTGGTCCACCCATTAAACCCATTACAAGTCCCCCGAACCCCTGAGCTACACCTCCAATCGCCCTTACTAGGTACATTTGCCAGAAATTTGTGGCAAAGGTGAAGCCAAGGGTTGAGATTGGTGAGAGAATTCGCGAGATAATTATGCACGGTTTCCGACCGATACGGTCTGTGAGAATACCAGCTGGTAATGTGAGTATTGTTGAAATCAAGCTTACGCCTGTGCCGATGACCCCCCACTCCGTATTCGTGAGGCCGACAACATCAACAGAGTAGACTACCATGTATGAAAAGACCATTTTCATGGCAAAGCCGCTTAAAGCGGTGACCACTATCAGTATCCAAACATTCTTCGGTATCGTATCCAACTCTTGAAAGATTCTATCCTTTAATGAAACCTTTTCCGTTCTTATATTCTCTGCCTTGATGACCGTTCTTTCCAAGGTTTCAGTAATATACTTCCATCGCAAGAAGGTTGAAATGATTGAGACTATCACCGATGCGAGAAGGCAAAACTGCATTCCTTGAATGATACCATAATAGTCCATAATGATACCGCCCAACATACTTGTGAGAATCATCGGCATCCATGTTACCATTCTATAAGTTGCATAGCCAGCACCACGAGTCTTTTTTGGAAGCGACTCAGCAATCATCGCATTCGTCGCAGGTATACCGAGCATCGTAACGGATGAAAGAATCATCCCTGGTGCTATGTGAGTCCAATGGGTCGAGAATATGTAAATGATCGGTGAGAATACTCTGAATATTGAGCTGAAGACGATGACTCGCCGTCTACCGAATTTATCGGCGAGAATGCCACCGATGAGTTGGAAGAAGACTTGAACCACGGTCTCAAGCATGAGTAGAATTCCAAGAAGCTCCGTCGTCGCACCAAGCTCCAAGATGTACAAGCTTCGGTAGGGAAACCAGAGAAAAGCTGTGAACATGAATGGGGTCTGCGAAATCGTTAAGATCATGATATTCCTATTGCTGAAGACCTCACGGATCACGCTGAGAAACGACACAGTAAGCACTACCAAAGTTAAAAGCTTTATTCATAATGAAATTGAACCACTATTTATTCCTTCATAAGGAAACATGAATACCCGATAGAAAAGCATAGAGACTTCATTGGATTGATCAAGAGACTGTTACCATTAAAGAAAGTCAGTGAGATGCTTGCTACTGAGCTTCGCATGGAGCGGATTGAGATCGTTAAGGAAAAGCTCTTCATGATAGATTAACAGAGAGAAAATAAAACCTTTTCAATTTGCGCGCAATAATAGTACTGAATCAGTCGAAAGTTGAAGTAAGTGTTTACTTATGACAAACCCAGAAATAGGTATCAATAAGCTTGTGTCAATAGTTTCTTGAAACGCATGGAAGATTCTGATAGTTATTGGTATACTTAATCTTTTGCGTGGTTTTATGCACACCATGATGGTTGAGTGGGTAGCGGAGAACATTTCAAAGCTAGATTTGTCAGTTTTACAGGCTTCAATACGAGAACGCTCTTCACTTCAGTGGAGAGATGAATCGTGTGGTACTTTTCTCATCATAGAACTCTCAAGGCTTTAGCCCTGAGTAGTTTAGGTAGTAACCAGTTGTTTTCGCTTATGAATTATGGTTCGACGAATTGGCTTGAGGGAATTATCTATAGTCTCATCGTCCTAAAAGCACGGAACTTAGTGCCACATATGTTAGTATTGGCATTTCTTTTTCAGATACCCGTTGGCTTTATTAATGAGTATTTTTATGGTGAGGGTAGTGCCAGTTGGAGCGGAGCGATTTACATGTTCCTTATCTATCTTCCATTCACTGCAATCTCAGTAATTGCGCTGTTCTTGGATAAAATGGTCAACACACCATAAGTACTGAAAACGATGTGCATAAACGCAACTGCTTGTTCAAACAAAGGAGTGGCTCCTTCAGTTCATTCGATAAAAAGGGGGGGTTTTTTGGGGATGTCACAATGCTCCACTCTTCTTATCTATATCAATTCCGCATATATGGGAATAAATCTCACATTTAATGTTTTTTGCAAGATTTTTTTCTAAATTTAAGTGGCAATCCTTATCTATTTTCCTAGCTATATCTTAATTAAAAAACAGGATATTGATGGAAATATGGCATTGATACAGACAACAGTAGCTATAGTTACTGCTGTAAATGAAGAAGAGAAAAAGAGAAGAAAGAAGAAGCGAAGAAGAGCGTTTATAGAACTAGTCAAGATAGCTAAGCTAAAAACGAGGTACCATCGGAGAAGAATTCTCTTCTTCGCCTATGACGGTTTTTTCCCTTACACCTTCGAATGCGAAAACAGCGATTTCAAACAAACAATGTTAGAAGTTATTGAATTCTCAAATAATCAATGACAGGCATAAAGAACAGTTTAATCTCGACACCATTTTTTTCAGGCATATCTGCAGTAGATCAAGCTGAATCAGATAATTAACTTACAGAAGACATTTACACTAACTCAGAGAGAACTCGGGGGAGTATCTCTTGCCTTGTCCTTCGTTGGTTGATGTAACCCTAATTATTCCACTACCTAGCTACAATACCCCCAATTAGGTATATAGACTAGAAGAAAAACCAAAGAATTCTTTAGGTTATGTGAACATATCATCCACCTACACATCACTATTGAGAATCGATCGATCTTGTAAAAAGAAAAGAGTTCATGAAGATACAGAAAATTGTTAAGCAAGATTAATCGATATGAACTGAGTGGAAACATATTTGTGAACACCGTTATTAAAGAGGTGATTCATTGAATAAGAAACCTCTAATGTTCGGTATGCTATTATTAATGCTACCGTTGATGGTTATACCAGTAATTGCTATCGGATCACAGAATGTCGAAAATAATCCACATAGAACTGAACTCGCACCGGGAGAGGTGGAATTTCTTCTTCCTAGCGGATTAAGCAACGGATTGGGGGGCATTATGGACCATCGGTATTTCAAAGATGCGTCAAAATTCAAAATTCGGAATGCTCCTACACTAGATGTCGACGATCTAATAAACATGAATTCTGGAGATCTTACCTACGAAAACAAGTGGTGTTTGCTACCCCTTCAAACTATCCATGACGCGATAGATTTGATGGTATCAGGTGGGGTGATCGATCCGATTGTAGGTCAAGCAATGAAAGATGCTTTTGAAGCTATGTTCCCAGAAGGGTATTATCTCATGTTCGTGAACGTAGTTGAGTAGAAAAGAAACAATTCTTCCCTTTCTCCTTTTTTCGATCGATCGAAAGATCTTTGATAAATGAGACAAACTGTTATATGCGAAAAGATATAATGATTGATGATATTTGAATTTAAGCTAGCTATATAAAATATTTATGACATTCCTACTAATTAACTAAAAAATGTAGTTTATATTGCCAAATGTCAAAGATAATAAATAAAAATATTTTTTGGAGTGACGGAGAACTTTCATTGAAAAAATACATCCAACATATGACCATAAAACCGGGTATGACCGTTGGTTATTTAGTGAATGAGATGGAAAAATCTGGTGTTCTTGGTGCTGGTAAGCTCGCTAAAGCTGTGGATATAATGCTGGAAATGTTCCTTGATCCTGACTACACCGTCTTCCTTGCTATAGCTGGTCCTATGGTCCTCGGAGGTCTTAGAAAAATAATGAGTGATTTAGTTGAAGGTGAATACGTGAATGCAATTGTAATGAGTAGTGCAAATATCGTTCATGACATAATTGACTCCCTTGGCCATAAAAGTATTCAAGGTTCCTTCTCAGCTTGCGATAAAGA
>JAUWWH010000245.1 GCA_030617005.1 Candidatus Bathyarchaeota archaeon
GGCATGGATCCTGATCTAATTCGATAACCGTAGGTACTTTGGATGCTATCACGCCATTAGCTACCACGGTATCAAGCCGTTTATTAATGATAGCTGCAGGTGCAAACCCGTTTTTGCAGTTCCAAAAGAATATAGCACCTCCCGCTGTTGAACCCTTACCGAAGGGATAGACAAGGACTTTCCCTTTTATACTCTCTCCAACGAGTTCAGGGGGTACCTGGCCTCTCCCAAATGTTCCAGTTTGAGGGTTAAGCCCGCTCCAAAATGAAAGACTCTTCTTCAGCACAATAGCATTACCTTCGGCTACACCACCAACGACACCTCGTCCATTGAGTACTATTTTCCTACCTTTCTTAGTCATTATATTCACCGCCACCTTCCTGTAAGCGCAGTTTTTATACACCTTTCTAGACTTCCAAACCAGAAATCTGTCTTTGGGTAATGCGCAGGAGCATAGTGAGCTTCCTTAGCAGAGTCTGTCGCCACAACTTTAGGGGTCGGAGTGTATCCGCTCCAGCAGACCGTTGTTATATTTCCCCCAGCTTTTTTGATAATATCGCGTATCCCCATCTGCTCCGCTTGCCATCGGATCATAGGTACAGTTAACAGCCACAGGCTAACACCATCATGTACTTTCTTCCCTTTGACAAGGTCAGCGACATGCATGAGCTCCGTTATGCTTAAGTGAGGACAACCGAGGATCACATAGTCCACCTCTTCCGGTCCATGAGTTGAAAGGTGTTCCTTGGCTTCTTCAAGCTCGTCCTTTCCAAATGTTACTGTTTCTTCAGGCTTGTCTCCTTGAAAGGCTTCTTTAACAGAGGGCGCTTCAGGTGTAACTCCAACTACATGGTATAAACCGACGCCGCCTGAGGTTGCGAGGGCGGCTCCAAGCCCCTTGAATTCCTCAAGACACACCTTTCCAGTAATTCCTTTGAAAACAGGAACATCAATTCCGGCGATTCCACCTGTGAAGTAACCTAAAGCATCGTAGTCTGAAGGATTAGAAAGTTCTATCTCGACATTCACTAAAAGAGTTCCTTTACGCCCCTCATCGGTATGTAAGCCAAAGTATGGTGTCTTCCCAGTTACAGCGCTAGCAATTATACTTGGAAAGCTTTCTCTGTGAGTTCTTGCACCAAAAACTGAGTTTAAGTAGACAAGGCATGAAGACTCAACAGATGAGATGTGGCTTCCATTTGTAGGACAATAACCGCACATGTATGGCGCGCATGTTGATGTAAGTGAAATTCCCATATCCACAAATGATCTCAAACGCTCGGGAGTTACACGAGTCAAATTCCTTTCAGGATCACCGGTGATGTGGCAGAAAGTGGGAACAGCAAACTTACTTTTTAGTAGAACCTCGTAGATCTCAGGTTCAAATGCTTGGGGAGTTGGTAAGAACGTGAAGGCAGTGTCGATCTCGATGAATTTTTCTGCACTATATATATCTCCGAATTTTGTTAAAAATTTCATTGCCCATTCTTTAAGTAATCCAGATTCACCTTTGTAGGCTTTCTCTTCTTCATTAGTTAGATACAAAATAATCTATCCTAGTTTATCGTAAGGGATTAACAATATTTATGATTTTCGACTGATCTGCTATGCCTCTAAGAAATTTTTTCTGATTCGGCTTTTAAACGAATCTTATAAAACCTCTTTAAAATCACGTCCCCAGAGATCACTCTATTCACAGATCCATTCTCAAGTTTAATCAACAAAGCTCCATCTTTAGCTATATCAACTGCCTGACCTTTAATCGTTCTATCTAGACTCTCAACTTCTACATATGCATCAAGAACACAGTTAAGGTCTTTCCACTCCTCCAAGATTAGATCAAAACCTCCATCTGTTAGGAGGAGATAGTAGTTTTCTAATTCTATGAGAAGAGTGCATAAAAAATCCTCACGATCAATTTCTTTTTTCAATTCACTTCTTATTGACGTTATTGAAAACCGCAGACGTTCAGGAAAAGAATTCAAATCAATGTTTGCATTTATTCCAATACCAATAATAACGAAATTGATGCGGCCGGAAAGATTCGTAATAATCTCAGATAAAACGCCACATACTTTCTTACCGTTAATCAATATATCGTTAGGCCATTTAATTTGAGCGTTTAATTTGAACTTTTTTCTAAGCGTTCTTACGACAACAACTGCTGTAAGAAACGTCAATTTGAAAACTTCATTCGGTTTGATTCTTGGTTTTAGAATTATTGAGAACCAAAGTCCTCCCTCGGGTGATAACCATCTCCGACCAAGCCTACCTCGCCCATTGCTCTGTTTTTCAGATATCACAATAGTTCCCGCTTCAGCGCCCTTAGACGCCAGTTCTTTGGCTATATCATTTGTTGAATGAGTATCTTTAAAAAAAAAGATTTTTTTCCCCATAAATTGGGTCTTCAATCCCTGTTTGATCTTCTCCGTCATCAATTGAACTCCTCTAATTAAGTTTGAAGACTTATCCTAATACCTTTATCTTTAAACATGATTTCATTTGTGAACATTAATCAAAATGAATCGTCTTTCAGTAAAATGCTGAAAAAAAAATTAAAAATGAGTTGGTGGTATGATAAAACTTAAGACATTAGACATAGTCACAATTGCATTATTTTCTGCTTTGACAGCAATTGGCGCTTACATTTATATTCCATTACC
>JAUWWH010000136.1 GCA_030617005.1 Candidatus Bathyarchaeota archaeon
GAGCATTGGATGAATTAGATATCAACATCATTACGGCTAACTCACCTCAGGCAAAAGGAAGAATAGAAAGACTCTTCGGTCTTTTCCAGGATAGACTCATAAAAGAGATGAGACTTGCTGGAATAAAGAGCTACCAAGAGGCAAGTAGGTTCTTAATCGAAAACTTTCTCCCTTGGTACAACACACGATTAGCCCAACAGGGCGAAGCCTCCTATCTTCCCCTACCCAACGATCAGGAACTGGAAACGATTTTCTCTACAAAGTACGAGCGAATAGTAAAGGCCAACAACACCATCGAGGTAATGGGCGAGATCATTCAGATACCACCCAATGATACCAGGTTCTCCTACAGGAAGGCAAAAGTGGATGTCTGTATTTTAGAAGATGACCGAATCCTTGTGGTATATAAAGGCTCAGTCATTGCTGAATCTAAGCTCTCTAAAAACAACAAGATCATTGAGAAAGAACGGAGGATAGAAGATTTTTTGGATTCCAGAGAATATGTTCCCTCTTCTCTCTAAAACATATCATTTTCACTTAGTAAAAAACTAACATTTTGACATAGTAATAACACTGATGAATCCTTCATCTTTCGCTCCCTCGTCCCTATCGGGAGCGATAGCGGCCGAAGAGTCGTGAGCAAAAGGCATATTCTGATTCATATTTTTCTATGTTATGTTACATTTCATTTTTTCGCTTCATTTTACCATAAGATAGACCACTCCTATTGAGAACCCCCTTATTATCATTCATTATACTTTATATACGGTCTAGATATTGTTTGATTATTTTCGTTAATAGGTAGGTAGATATCATATAATGATTTATTATAAAAATATTCTTTATCATTCATATGTCGGAAGATATTCTTGTATAAACCAAATTCTCCAAAATATCTATACTTATAAAAAGAAAAATTCTGTCTTTTTGAACTTTCAAGATAAATACTTTCCATTTGATTTTTTAATTCCTCCCATTCGATGTTGCACCTACCACTTGGGTTATCTCTATAGTAATAAGTGGAAATTGGTAGATGAAAAAAATTAGTTTTTTTCGATTTTTCTGAAATCCTAAGAATTAGATCAACATCTTCACCAAATATCTTTTTTTCATCGAATCCACCCACTGATAAAAAAGTCTCCTTTCTAATAAATTGCATCTGATATACGAAATCAACACCTAATAATGGATCGATTTCTGTATTTTTATATTTGCAATGTAAATCATGGATAATTTTTTTTTTCCTAATTGAAATAACTTTTAAATGTATATTGCAGTCACAGGAATCGGTATAGACTAAATCATATTTGTTCCAGAAAAATTTTTCCTTCAAACTCAACTCCTTATATACTGCTATGAAGTTTTGTGTATCGATTGCATCATCTGCATCTAACCAACAGATAAATTTACAATCCAAAGAGTTAGCACCCAAATTTCTAACAAAACTTGGGCCATGGCGTTTGTCTAAAATTGTTATAATAGAATTTTGTAATAATAATGGGTCTATTATTTGTCTTAAGAACCTATCAATTCCTCTCTCATCACCGTCTATTATAATTGACCATTTGAATGTAATACCCGACCTGAATATCCTATTTACAGAATCTACCATTTCTTTAAGATAGGAATAATCTGTTTCCCAGATGGGTGTTATAATTCCAAGATCAAGGGGTGACATAGTGCCTATCCATTAATAATAATACTTAGAAGGAGTTAAGCAAATACTGTCTATACTAGTATTTGATGAAACTGAGATTATAAGCTCAAACACATTGACAACATCCGTTAGAGGAATAGGAGGATTTTCGGTAGGTTCACCATCTTCTAGTCGTCCTAAATGAATATTTGTAACCCTAATGTTCTCGCTTTTTAAATCATTTCGAAGGGATCTACCGAAGGCTTCTAATCCTCCTTTCAATATTGCATAAAGAGTATTTGGACTAAATCGGTATCCTGTTCCTACAGTGGAGCAGATGTTTACTATTTGCGGGCCTGAAGCCTTTGATAATAAAGGAATCATATCTTTCGTAATTAAGATATTTCCTGTGATGCTCGAATCAATTTGCTTCTTTATCTCATTGAACGGCGTAACTTTAATGCTCCCTTCATACCAACCGCATGCATTGTTGATATGTAAATCAATATGGTCATAATCCTTTTTGATCTGTGTTATTGCTTCCTTTATATCCTTTGGTCTACTTAAATCTGCAATAATTATTTTGTTATTCGTTCTCGATTCTAATATATCCTTAAGTTCTTGTGATAACCTTCTTGAAATCGCAATAATATTGTAACTTTTCAAATTTGCCCATTTAATAAATTCTATCGCTAATGGAGAAGTGGCTCCTGTTATCACAACGTTTCGAACTATTTGTTTTGAATCGCTCATTTTGGCCCCTCTTGGACCTTATCAACTTTATAACTCAATGGGAGGGTAAACATCTTTAAATGCCTCTCCGCTCTTAGTTCAATAGGTTCAACGTAATCGCTTATCATACACACTTTTGTAATAATTCCAAAACCTTCAACATTTTGGCCAATTCTACTAATTTTATTTTTGATATATTCGTAATTGGCGTATAGATGAGGAGACGAAATACCAAACATAAGGGCAGAACCGTACGTTCCTTGAGTTTGATTGCCCATAATTAAATAAACGAACCTATCATCGGTTGCAAATGGGTTTTTTACTTTAATGAAGACAGAAGGGTCTGATGATATTTTGGAATCATCTCGATCAGTTTTAAATTCCACTTGAGCATTTTCTGACTCAAAAAAGGTACAGATGGGATCTTCATAGTCGTTGAGCTTCTCCGGATCCAATTCAAAGTTGATTGGTAACCCCAATCTGTTGATGAGTCTTCTAGTAACTAAATTATAGTAAGGGCCACTGACAGTAACTATATCATTGTTAAATGAACTTCGATTTCGCTCAAGATACTCTTCAGAGGTTACAATTTCTATTGCCCTATCTGGATACAATTTGCTCAATATATGGATGATCGCAATCAACGCATTACTGTCCCCATGTTGAACAGAATATGCATCAACATCGATGTCTTCTTCACTATGAATGGCTCCACTTACAACCCATATAGGTTTATCCTTTTTCCCCATTTTCCATATCTCAATTAAAGCTTCCTTTTTCTTTTGCTCAGGACTAAGCTGAGTGGAAAATTTTTCAATAGTGTTTATTGCGTAGATTTCTTGCCAAATCTCACTTATCCCTTTTAGACTAGCTTTTCCAGCAAATGTAAATTTTTCACTATAGCCTCTATCTTTCAGATATTTGTAAAACGAAGAAGATACCCCAATCATATTTGGCATTAGATAATTACTAATCCGAAAAACTCTGTCAATGACTATACCCTGTGGATCCCCATCTTTTAGAAGATATATGTCAGAGCCGTAATCGATGGCTAGTGTGAATTTTATTGAAAAAGCAGGGGAAGCATATCTAGAATCGCCTAAATTCAACAATTCAATTCTTTTCGCTAATAATTCGCTAAATTCTACAAATATTACAGGGTCAGCTTGCTCAGCTTTTGAGAAAAGAAGCACTCCATCACCCAAATATTTAATATAAGGCTTTTTAAGTGTTTCTTCTCCTGCAATACGGACGACTTCCATAAAACTAGATAACCTCTCCATCCAGATATCCGGAGATGGAAACAGAGCCTTAAACCGAGTGGAATCTGTTAAATCAACAAGTGCTACAGTACCTGAACAGCTAGTTTGGGATAAGGTATCCCAATTCTTTCGCAAAGTATTTAATAGTTCTTCAATGTTTTGCATAGGTATTCACCTAGAATCCATTTTCAAAATTCTTGATGTAATAACTTTGTATGAGGTGGGACATCTCGTGTAATAATTGCCCCAGCACTAATGTACGAGTTACTTCCAATTGTAACCCCACCAATAATTATTGAGTTATAACCAACAATAACATTATCTTCAATAATTGGCGAGGGCGGATCTTCCATCTCTTCATCATCCCAAAAGTCAATTGCGTGTGTTGGATATTTATGAACTAAATGTCCCATCATAGTAGTTTCATTGCCAATCTTACTTCCATTACAACAAAACCCTGAGATTATACAAATTTTACCAATAATCACATCATCGTATATCTTTGCACCATACACAATTTTTGTTTCATCCCCTATTATTGTCCTTGATCCGATTCTTGAATGTTCGTTTATTCCTACGCGTTTCCCAATCTTCGCTCCTCGGAAAATTATTGAAAAGGGATATACTACACTGCCCTCTCCCAGAAAAGTAACCTCAAC
>JAUWWH010000177.1 GCA_030617005.1 Candidatus Bathyarchaeota archaeon
AGATATATCCTCTTTCAATTGGAGCTGCACGAAATAGAACCATTAAAGAGAATCCCGATTTCCCAATAATCACATATCACGATGTTGATGACATTATGATGCCTGATCGATTGGAGCGAAGTATTAGAGACATTAGGGGCACTGATCTTATTTATGGGAATATGAGAGCGTTCGGTTTACATCATACTATAATCGCTTCATTTCCATATGTAAATTTTAAACTACTCTTAAATTATAATCTCATTATGGCACCAACAGTATGTTTCCGATATGAAGTTTGGAGAAACGTAGGTGGATTTGATGAGAGTATGAAGAGTATTTCTGATTACGATTTTTGGCTTCGAGTCGCCAAGGCTGGTTTTAAATTCAAATATGTAAACGAGATTCTTACACTTTACAGAATTCATTCAAAGTCTATTACTAGTTTCCAATCAAAAAACATCAACCTATTTCACCGTGAAGGAAGAGAAACGCCAGACATTGTATATACTCGAAGCAAACATACATCACAACGAGTGGGTATTGGTACAGCTATTTTATGGCTACTTGTTCATACTCGACAAAAAATTATTGACATTAAAAATAGGCAGATTATCGGCTTCTTCTAGGGGCTAGAATAATGATTAAAACACGAATAAATGAAAACAGTAATCTAGGATACGACTATCTCCTAACGTGGTATATAGGCTCTTTCCTCTTTGCCATTAGACGAGCTGTAACTCGAGAAGATTTATTAAACTTAATGTTTATGCTCCTAGCACCGTTGCTCTATATCATCGGTTTTAAGGGAAAAATCAGAACCCCCGTAGGCTACGTGTTTGTCGCTAATAGAGGAATTTTAAGATCCTTCGCCTATGGATTGTTTAAGACTAACTTCGCATATAAGTACGGGCTGAGAGCACTTTCACTGGAGAACTCATTTTTCCCAGTAATTGTCGATGTAGGCGCTAATATAGGTGATTTTACTTTTGCGATGAGAAAACGTGCAGGAAAGATCGTAGCAGTGGAACCAGCGGAAGAGAATTTCCTAGCGTTATGTACAAATCTTAAAATCAATAATGTCAAGAACGTTGTTCCTGTGAGAGCTGCGGCTCATAACTGTGAGGAGGAAGTGTTCCTTCAAGGTAATAGCTCCGATATGTTTGTCGCCCAAGAGAAGAAAGGTCAACAAGTCAAAGGGAGACCGTTGGATCTTATCATTAAAGAACAGGAAATAGAAAACATCGACATATTGAAGATAGATGTACAAGGCCATGAAAGATCAGTCCTCATAGGAGCACAGAACCTCTTAGAAGACAAGTTTGTGAAGTTGCTTATTGTCGAGGTACACATCAAAAGAGGTGTCTCAGTTGGGGATATTGTCTCTTTAATGACGTCTTACGATTATTCATTAATCTACCAAGATACCTATCAAGTTCTTCAACCTAAACTATACTTTAAACATAAATCAATACGGGAAAGTAGTTTATGATAATACTGAAGAAGATAATTGATTTAATTTTAAAATTTGGTTTATTATTTAGTATGTTAATCACGCTGATTATTCCCTCAGTCCCTGCCTCGATTGTATCTTGGACCGAGATTTCACCTCTACTTTTCATTAGAGCCTCTGTGTGGCTTGTTGGTTTATCGTTGCTACCCGGCTTTTATATCTTAAGATTAACAGCGATAGGAGAAAATTTATCAAAGCTGGAAAAAATTGTTGTCGGAATCAATCTATCTTTTGTTTTGTTGAGTTTAACCTCTGTTATATTATATTATTTTCAAGGAATCCATTTACTACCATGGGTAATTTTAGCCTTTCTTGGGGTTCTAGCTTTTCTTAACTGGAAAAAATTTAAAGATAATCCATTAAAGAAAATTGTGATTTCTAAATGGAACTTGTTTTTGTTCGTTGGGGTAATGGTCACTATTTGTTTATCCCTCTATTTCCAACTGGGTCAACGCTACCTTCTACCTGGAGATATTTGGGTTAGCCTAAAACCTGCCGTACAAATAATTTCTCAAAGAAATATCTATGAAACTTTTAAGACTTACCCTTTAATGTTCGATCACATACTTACTACTTTATCCGTTTGTTCTGGTTTACCCATTGTTAACACTTATGTAATGCTTTTTCCACTCGTAGCATTAAATTTACTAAGTTTCTTCATCTTCGTAAAAACCGTCTTTAAATTGAATGATAAGGTTGCTTCTTTGGCTTCCCTTATCTATGGTTTCGGTGCTGGTTTCGGACTTCTCATTCAATTTCTCGGTTTTGATGGAACTTTAGGTTTTATGAGTTTGTATCGTTTAGCTATTGATTTCTCTCTTCCCAATTTTAGTGCTATGCTTTTCTCTTATAAATCTCTAGCTTTTACACAGGCATTCACGTCTATCGTCTGCTTAATGATCGCAACTAAACTAGAAAAGACCTCTAATAAAATCGTTGCGATGATAATCTCAGTATTCCTTCTCCTTTTCTCATTCTATATTCATATGCTTGAAGCCATGATATTCATACCCCTACTTCTTCTAGTGCCTTATACGTATGAAAAGAAATGGAATAAGTATCTCTCCTTTGGAGTTTATATAGTAATAACGCTCCTCATCTTATCCATTCTGGATTTCTTCATGGACGGCTTCTATTTGACGTTGACTTTGAATACCATAAGTGGATACATAACATCCGGCATAAGCATCGAGAAAATCTTAACCTATTCACTTCTCTCACTTGGAGGATTCTTCCTAATCGTGATATTTAAAATCTTCCTTTCAAATAAGCTAATGAACCATAATCTTGAAAATGTAGATAATAATCTTGGGAAGATCAAACATCTCCTCATATCAATTCTTCTAATTATCTACATATGCGGATTATGGTTCTGGAAAACCCCTACCCCTCAAGGCTCAATTCCTTGGTATCGCTATGTGACTCGTTACGGTTTCATAGGAGTCTTCGCTCTTATCGGAATTATAAAATCTAAGTGGAGTGAGAAATAGTTTTTAACATTATCTTTTTGGCTCCTCTACATAATATTTATTGGACAAGTAGGAGGTATACGGGATACTTGGTTAGAAAGTAGGATACATGGGACATATTTGGTTCCAATCATAGTCATTTTTGCGTCCATAGGCATCTTTGAAGTTTGGAAAAAAGCGAAACTCCCCATAAAACTATTCACCTCCAGAAATCTAAAGTTGAATCTTAAACCAGTAATTACTGCTTTGATCATTGGCATCTCAATCTTGTCAGTCACCTCCACGATTTATGGCACAGTCCATTACTATGGAAGGAATGATTCCTGAATAAGCGATGATACTGCTAAAGCCTTCGCCTGGATCAACGAGAATACGCCTTTAGATGCCACGATTCTTGTACCAAACATTTACAACATACACAAGGGCGTAGATTGCATCAGCGACCGCGAAATCTACCTCAAAAATAATCTTCCAGCCACCATGAATGATATCATCAACACAGTAAGTGACCATAACATTAAGTATGCGTTAACTATTGAAGATGAAACCTCGGTCTTATGGGTTCTCCTTTCACAGTCAACCCTAGCCTTCGAATCGGGAGATGTTAAAGTATTTAGGCTCCCCGATTTTCAACTATCTTCACTAGAAGATTGCTCAGTGGCGGTGGTGGACAGGCAACTATTAGGATTTTTG
>JAUWWH010000027.1 GCA_030617005.1 Candidatus Bathyarchaeota archaeon
CACTTCTGTTTCAATGCTATTATCATTCTCCTTGCATCCGATGCAGATTTGGCTTGTGCAAGAACCTTTACTTTATTCAGATCAAGTCTAATGTTACAATATGGGCAATGTTTTGTTTTTTGTCCATTCATTGATAAGAGGAGATGTCCACAAGAATAACATTGGATGATTGAGTACAAACTATTTCCAATAATAAGATTCCTTCAGAGATTATTAACACTTACTAAAAAGATGAGTACTCATAAAAAAATGTATGGAACTATAGATCTAAAATAAATTGTGAAACCCGTTAATGAACTATTAAAGCTAACCATCTTGAGATAGACTTTTAAGAAAAAATTTTTCATTTCCTAGAAAGATTTCAGGTCTATCAAAAATATTTACTGAGCACGTTTAAGAAGAGTAAATATTTTTATTTTCAAGAATAATACCTTATGTATACTCCCTATGTGATCCTTCCTCTTAAGATTATGTCTTAAGTATATCCATCGGTTGAGTTCGGTAGCTTACGATCAAGAAAATAAGAGATCTTGAGGTTTATGTAATATTGAGGGAGACCATTAACTTATTATTAGGGGTGACGATATGAAACAAAAATCTTTAATTAATTTAAGCATTGAATATTTTCAACAAAGAGGATATGATATAGAGCATAACATAGCTCTTGAAGGATTCTCAGGTCTCCTCTACATCTTTGATCTTCTGATTAAAAAGGGACAAAAAACACATCCCGTGTTGATAAAAGATTGGAAAAGAACCGTCGGAGTCAATATGATTATAAATGCTGATAAAGCTTCTGAGAATACTCAACTGTCACGTCCCATCATTATCTCTAATAAGTTTAGCGATCATGCAAAAGCTTACTCAAATAAGAGAAGGATTACTCTTTTAACTAAAAAAGACCTCCAAATTAAGCAATGAGAGGCACGATCTATTTATCCTCTACTCCGTTAAAAGTAATGCTAAAAACCTTCTTTATTAAATTAAATATCATGACTAACAATAAATGCGCTAATAACAATTTCTTAACAATCAAGAAATCGTACTTTCTTTATTGAAAATGGAGAGAACTTTGATAGGTTATGGTATCCTAATATATATATGCCATAAGTCGTCCACCAATGTTCTTCTCAACCGCTTCAGTATGATCTATTACTCCGTCTGAAGTTGTCAAGATTAAAAAACCAAAATTCCTTCCAGGAAGGAATTTACTCGCCCAAGTTTCTATCTCATTAACTTTCACAGAAAATCTTGGCTTAATGACACCACACTTATTAACTCTCCCAAGGAGTTGAACCCGAAACTTACCTGTTCTCCCATCATCTATATACTCAAAAGCACCCACATAACCTTTCTCTTGCATAAGTCTAAGAACCTGCCCTATAAGTTTCGAGGCTGGTTTAATAATACATTCATGTTTACGCTTCTCTTCATTATTATAAATGTTTGAGAGAGCATCCGATAGAGGATCTATACACGTCATCTTTCCATCTCATATATTGACCATCAGAACTACTAAAGGGAAGGATATAAACACTGCGTAACAAAATACACATATTTATAAACAATCCCAATAGACCACTTAATCTTTCTAAAGTAACATAAACATTACTTTTTTAATAAAATGAAAAAAAGAAGTCTATTAAAGGAACCCTAGCACAATATTTAATTTAAATCTTCAAGTATATGATTAGAGTAAATCCCCCATAGTAAGACGTTGGAGAATATTTTATTTTTCTCTTCATAAGGTATTTATGTAATTCATCGAAGGGATCTTAAAACAAAATGTTTGAAAAAAATGTTTAAACTCTAAAAAGGAACCTTAATAATAAACTACATATTCATATCTTGAATTAACTGCCGGGGTGGCTGAGCGGTTTAGGCGGTCGGCTGCAAACCGACTATATACCGGTTCAAATCCGGTCCCCGGCTCCATTTTACCGGTAAACTTTAAATACTTCTGTTTAATTTTTTTCTAATTCTTCTCTTCATCACATTTATTCCTCCAAAGGCAGACGTACTACTTAGTTCTCAATCTATACTTACTTCATTTAACATTTATGAAACTGATTTACTTACAACTACAATTCGAAATGTTTATAAAACACTGTAGTTTACCGAGAGGGTTATGTCCAGAAAAGAATACAGAAGCCTGACGATTCCAGAAGGATTATACAAGGAACTTGAGAAATATATTGAACGATCCAATGGTGGCTATGTATCTATCTCAGAAGTTGTAAGGGAAGCGTTGAGGGAATACCTAAAAAATCATTTTTAACCCAATCTCAGTCACTACTAATGAACGATTATGATTAAAAAAGGGTGAAGGGGAAAGATAGGTATCTTTAATATGGCTTAGACTTTTGTTGGTCCTTTCCTCTTCTTCTCTTAGTTTTTTTACGAACTTCTCTTCTTCCTCACGCTAGTCCTTTCGATTTTTATCATGACTTTAGATAGGTTCTTATTTTTCTATTATGGTTGAGAGAATCCTCCCAAAGTAGAGCGTGTGATAGTTCTCAGAAAGATAGTATCTCCTTTTGACCTCACTTGATAACAAATCTGGAATAACCTTCGATTTCCCAATAACTTTACACTCGTAATGTGCTATACACTCTGATATTATTGGAGACTTTACTCTCTTCCCCTTCTCTGCTGTCAAACCTACTTCCTTGAATTTATCATAGTCTCTGCCCGAGACTGTTCCACAATAATTAACAATCTCCTCCATGCCATCGCCAGGAACGTTCACAGTAAATTCGTTTATCTCTTCAATAAGTCTATGAGTATACCTAGTTGGTCTAACAGCAACCATGAAGATTGGGTCCCTCCAGACTCTTCCTATAAGCCCCCAACCAATCGCCATAGCATTATACTTTCCATCAAGACCCACCGATGCCAATAGGAGTCCTTCCCTCCATAACTTGCTATATGTCACTTCAAAAACATCTTTTATGTCACATTCAACTTTCAACAAATTCCACCTAACAAGTTAGCTACATTTATGGATTAAGTAGTAAAGACATTATGACACTCTTAATATTTATTATCTCATGCGCGCTATACTGGAAAGAGAGATTAACAACTCTTGTTTGAGGTGATAAGTTAACTTTAATTGGGATAGATATTTGTATTTATAATAAAACTTGAATGCGGAAAGTCGATTTTGATGTGCTCCAAATTGTACTTTGAAGAAATCGATGATGCAGTGATTTTAAAGAAATTGAATAAACTCGTCAAGGAGACCTTTCTGTTATGGGATGAAGTTTGGGTAGGTTTCTCATGGAGATATTATTTTTTTAACCATACGCAAAGGGTGCGAGCTTTAAGTTTGAAGATTGGAAGAAATGAGAATGTTGACCTAAAAAAGCTCGAATACGCTGCCATACTCCATGATGTAACTAAACGTTACGATGGAAGAATCCTCACAGATAGTGAAGGAAGGCGCATTTTAGATAAAAAAGGTTTTTGGCACAACGAGTTACTGATGCCAAAAAGAGAGAACCTTGTCACTACACTATACCGAGAATATAACCCCCTTCATAAACTTCACAATGTTACTGCAGCCTTTTTAGCTGAAAAAATTCTGAGATCCTACGGTTTTCCAATCGATTTTTACTCGTCCGTAAGCTCAATAATAAAAGGCCATCTAAGACCAGATGCTTACAGTGAGGAATCTTCATCTAATATCCTTGAAAGGAGGATTTTGTATGAGGCAGACACAATAGATGCAAACCTTGGATTAACTGCCTTTTTCAGGCACGTTAATATATGCACTCACAGATCGTTACTAGAAGACGGCAGAGTCGACCTACAAGAATATGTAAACCGAATAGAACCCTGGATTAAAACAAAGGCATTCTTTATAGATCGGATGATGACGGAGACAGGAATTCGAATCGCGAGGGAAAGAAACGAGAGGATGAAGGAGGTATACTCAAACATGGAAAATGAATTTCAGAACAATTTTATTGATAGTCTAAATTATGGAATACTTGGCATCATAGGATACTTCATTGATCACAATCAAGATCCCTGTCTCCAAGATGAAATGAACTATCTTTCATCCACATGGATTCCTGAACGTGAAAAAATGTTGAAGACTGAAACTGACCCAAACACAAAGATAATCTTTCAAAGAGCAGTAAATTTTTACAATTTATTATCTCAAGAATTAGAAGGCTACTAATCATTTGAAAAATTAAAATTACCCCTTAATCGATTTGAAGTTAATTGATAATTAAAAATCATTAATCTTCTAATTTAATAAATTGAGTTGATTATTTTGAAAGTTACAGAAAAAGTTAGTGCGCGCTATCGGTTTTGTTGATGAGTTCTATCTATGGTTCCTGGATACACATTTTTTTAATAGTATGAAAGTAAACAAGATGAGAAAAGGAAAAAAGAAGCATATTTGTTGCAAAAACGAATAAATAATGTAAACTAAACTTATCTTTATACTTAAAAAGCAAAGAAATAACGCCTAATGACATTACATCAAAAAGTAATATGAAAGTTTGGTGGAGATGCAATCAAGGATATGAACGGGACGTGAGAGTAGCAGATAGGTTAAGTAAGGGCGGAACTGGTTGTCCAAAATGATATAACGAATGTAGGAATTTTAAGTGAGTAAAATCCTTTTAGTTTTATGAAATTGTTTTTTTCCCAGTATAAGCCTACTCTCAGAACAGGAAAAAGGGTATTTGGATGGTTATTGAATCAAATGCTTCGTTAAGACTCTCAGAGATGATAGTGTTGCGATTGAAATAGTAGCTAAGACAACCAATCCAGTCGATGTCACCTTATCAGTGGAGATACCAAGAATAACCTAAAAGATAACTCTTCACATCAATTTAGAACATTGATAGGTACAGACTAATCTTTACCACTTATTTTTGTGGATTATCTCTTCCATCTTTTTTCTTTTAGTCACTTTCTCCTTGACTTCATCAGGATACCCTAAAGGGGTCATAACTAATACCCGAATATGTGGTGGGATTTCCAGAATCTTTCTGACTACTGCCTCGTGAAA
This sequence comes from Candidatus Bathyarchaeota archaeon, assembly GCA_030617005.1. Taxonomy (GTDB): domain Archaea; phylum Thermoproteota; class Bathyarchaeia; order RBG-16-48-13; genus JAUWWH01. The sequence continues at coordinate 5,030 of JAUWWH010000027.1, forward strand.
CGCGCCGATCCAACAGGTCCCTAGACCTTCCTCAGTTGCTTGAAGAACCATACTCTGCATTGCAATAGCTCCATCTACCTTCCAAAAGTTTTCACCATCTCGAACCCCTGCGATCTTTGGATCAACACATACAACTATTATCACTGGAGCTTCATAGAACCAACTCCTACCATAGACTTCCTTCATCTTTCTCCTAATTTCGTGATCCGTGATCACGATGAAATGCCATGGTTGCTTGTTAGCAGCTGAGGGTGAAAGTCTTCCCGCTTCAAGAACTCTAAAAAATTTCTCCTCCTCGATTCGTTTTACTTTATATTTCCTTATACTTCGTCTAACTCTAATAACCTCATTCACGTCCAATTAAACGACAAGCCCCATTCTGTTTCTAATCAATATAATTCACGCATCCTATAAAAAAATTGTCAAAGCGAAAACTCTCCCACCTACATCTCTTTCTTCTTATTAAGTAGTTCATTCTACCGTTGAGAATCCTACACAAGAAAAATAAAAAAGGGGAATGGGGAATCAGTGAATCAGATGCTTCGAGATAAATCTTAGAACTATTGAGGTTTCTATTTGTTTTTCTGGTATATCCCAATATTCTTGAAGAAGTCTATCCTTTTCCTTGAATGGTACTAATTTGAAACCGTGATTCTCATAGAAACGAATAGCCCAAAATGCATCTTCCCAAGTACCAACTAAAATCTCTGATGTTTCAGCTAAGTTAATCAGATACTTCAATAACTTACTTCCAATTCCTATTCCTTGATACTTAGTAAGGACATAAGAATGTCGAATCAATGTAGCATCTTTAACAGATTGAATCCCCATCACTCCAACAAGAGAATCGTCTTTAAACCAACCGTAGAAACTTACACCTGATTTAATTTCTCCTCTCAATTCTTCAGCTGGCATATAAGGTTCTTTCCATTTATCATTTGGAATTATGCCTTTATAAATCCGTGCAGCATTATTAATGACTTTCAATAATGAATCAAAATCTGAAGAATATAATTTACGAATCATTCATTTACCCCTTCAGGAATCTATAGTGATTCTTCTTAAATATTTTAAATATAAATTTTGATTCTCACAAAAAACCGTTAAGGACTTTTTGTACCACACACATTTAAATACACGGGTAAACAATGAAAAAATTGAAGGAAGTATATGAAATTCAGGACTTTGATAGCGCTGAGGCTATTGGTTCTCCTATTATGGATTCTGTATCGTGGATGATACTTTCTTTTAAAAAAAGGTGGAACGTACCTTTAAGAGCAAGGGGGATCACGGCATGTTTGGCTTCGAAAACTTTAACTGTTTTTATCTCTTTTATTCTTACTGTTGAGTGACTGATTTGTCAAGGCTAACCGTATTCAAGGATAAGAGTAGGCTTTCTCCTCGGTACGTGCCGAAAACGCTGCCCCACAGGGAGGATCAGATAGGTTTCCTTTTCAACATGTTTAACGATGTCCTCAAGGACCCTTCACGAGTCTACCTGAGGCCTGTCCAAGTGGTAGGAGGTGTAGGAACCGGGAAGACATGTACCACAATACGATTCGCAGATAATTTTCAGCGGAAAGCCAGGGAGAGGAAGATCAATATACGACACGTCTACGCCAACCTGAAGCTCCAGGGTAGCAGCAGGACTATCCTCTATCGCTACATCCTCGATAACGCCGCGCCCGAGATCCGCACCGGTAGCCTCAGTGGGGACGAGATGCTCTACCAACTCGTCAAATACCTGAAGAACAGGAACATGTACCTCATTATCTCCTTAGATGAGATCGAGTACTTCATGAGACACACCAAGGAACATCTCCTCTACGAATTTACTAGGATCAACGAGCTTACCCCAGAGAGACCTTGTGGTGTCGTCGGTCTAATTGTTATATCGAGAGGGACGGACTACTACAGCCTTTTAGACAAGTCTGAACTGAGCACCCTTGGGAGGAGCTACGTAAACTTCGAGCCCTACACAGCTAAACAGATCGGTGACATCCTCCTAGCGAGGTCAGAGGAGGCCTTCAAGAGAGGCGTCCTCCCTTATGAAGTGATTGAGTTCGTCAGTGATGTCACCGCGCCTCCACCCCTTAACGGGGATATGCGCTACGCCCTGGACATGCTCCTATACGCAGGCAACCTAGCGGACAACCTTGGATCCGATACTATAAAGCTTGACTACATAAGGCGTGTGCACGGTGAATTATACCACGAAATAACCTCTGAGGACATCCTCGATCTCCCATACAACGAGAAGATCGTGTTGCTGGCCGTGGCTAGGGCCCTCCGGATCAAAAGATCCGCCTACGTTTCCTTCGAGGACATCAGGAGCGCGTGTGACCTTGCTTCAGAGGAGCTTGAAGTCAAGTTTGATAAATTGGATTACGCGCTTCAGGATCTGGACGATAGGGGGCTAGTCGACGTAAGGTCACTGGTCCAGATAGGGATCAGCGACATCCCTATAGAGGAACTCATCAGGTACCTCGACAATCTCATGGATAGGGTTAGAAGTGGTTTAAATGAGGACTAAGGATAAAGCATGGCGACAGATCGAGAAGGGGTTGGGTAGCATTGGACGGCTCAGGATACTCTGTGCTCTCGCTTCTAATGAATCACCCAGTCAAACTAAATATAGCCTAGAGAAAGTTACAGGCTTAAAACCTATGGGTGTGAGGAAGCACCTTAAAGTCCTCACAGACACGGGTTGGGTTAAAGAGCATGACTATAACCCTCCCGTCTATACAATGAATTTAGATGAACCGAAGGCTAGGTTTTTGATGGATTTCTTTAAGAAGATGGGTTGCCTTTAACCTTTGGCAGATACCCCCTCCCCCCTAACGGTACGTGGTTGCATTAAAGCCAGTAGTATTGG
>JAUWWH010000209.1 GCA_030617005.1 Candidatus Bathyarchaeota archaeon
ATTAATAGTTAATAAACCCATATATAAACTGGTGAGTGGATCAGAGACATCACATCATTTACTAATAAGGATTTTTTTGGTTGTGTTTAACACATTATTGGTTTCCTTTTCTCTTCTTTAGTTTAATAATCTAAAAAGTGGAAGGTATTTGGGTTAACTGATAACCAGCATCTCTTTATCATGTTCTTAATATATGATCTCTGATCTCGAACAGTCACTAGCAAGAAGCTGTATTACCATCCTAAACGTTTGCCTCTCGGCTTTCGTTATTACATATTGTTATATCACGTAAGTGGCATCATGTTAAATGAATATTCCTCCCTGATATTTTTTCCATGGCTGAATTTTCTTGGTCAGTTACTTCTGCAGTCTAGCGGTTTATTGTTACTATAACTATCCTATAAGAAAAAAGTACGAAGAATCAACTAGATTTAAGGTTATCATTTTAGTTACCAAACCCAAACTTAAAAAAACCACTTCGGAGTATTCGCAAAAGATTAATGTGATGGAGATCCGTTGAAGACTAAGCTAACTAGCTAATATTAACTAGTTTGATAATAAAAAAAACTAGATATAAAAATCCATAAAAAAATAAGATAGTGTAGAAAGTTAGTGTTTTCTTAAAGATTATTCTTCAATCGAGTTAAATACTAATCTGATAATTAACAAGGTTAATTTTGGCGAGATCAATGAGGTATATTAAAGTTCCTGGTAAATATAAAGAACATAAAGTGCTAATATATGCTATAAGTACATGTATTTGGTGTAAAAGAGCTAAGAAATTTTTAAGAGATCAAGATATCGAATACAAGTATGTTGATCTTGATCAATGCAATGTAGAAGATCGTTCTAAAATTAAGAAGGACATTCTGGCTCGAGGAGGCCAACTTGTCTATCCTACAATAATCATAGATGATAAAATTTTAATTAACAATTTTCGAATAGACAAAATAAGGGATGCTTTAGGGATTTGATAACCTTAGAAAAAATAAGACGAAGAGCCGAAAACGATGCAAAAAGTAATGGTTGTTACTTAAATCCCGACTCTGAAATCTTGAAAGATCTTTTTGAGGGATTAAAACGAAACGAGGAACATTATGGCTACAATACATGTCCATGTAGACTCGCTTCAGGAAGATTTGAATATGATCGAGATATTCTATGTCCTTGTGATTATCGCGATACAGATGTATTGGAGTATGGATCGTGTTATTGTACCCTTTATGTACGCAAAGACGTTTTTGAGGAACAAACTCCTTTATCACAAATACCAGAACGCAGACCGCTTCACAAACAAGAAAGAGCATATGAAGATGCCCATATAATTAAACCAAAAGAACAGGATGTTACTAATTCCATTATAAAAAAAGATACTCCCTCTATTCGATTGAAATATTGGTATTGTAAACAATGTGGATATATTTGCTATCGTGAAGAACCACCATACTTATGTCCAATATGCAAAGCTAATCGAGAATTATTTGCTGAAATCACTCAATCTTAATCTCGTTAAATAAAAAACTACAAGTTCTTTCCTAGAAACGATTATCCATTCACTTGAGTTATAATATGTACTGGATATATCAGTGTCTATGAATAACGTAAAAACAATATGATTAAGATCATACTTTCATCGACAAAAATAGTTGCAGTGAATCTCAGGAAATTAAGGAGAATAGATGCATTATGATTCATTGACTTTTAAACCGTCAATACAGATACAATCTCCCAGAAGGTCATTAATAACCTTGGAACTTTTAGTGATCTCAGATTGACGAACTTTTAAAGCATTTTTCTTTTTCCTTATTTCTTTTAGTTGTGATCGTGAACGAAGAGTTATCCGTATTCCCAATCCCATTATAATACTGATACATATGAAATTAATCAGATCATAGAGAAGTGTTTTCTCCAATGCCAGACTGGAGAAGATGTAAGCAAGAACCGTACCTACCACGGGACCTAACACAATAAACGCTAAACCAGTTCTAAATTCGGCTAAACATGTTCTCTCTTCGGCTAGAAAATTTCTCTCTAAAGCCAACAATGTACGGAGAATCAACAGAATTTCTCGTTCATTCTTATCCATAATTCAAATGCACTTATCCTATCTATTTAATTACTACTTTATATTTTATTTACTTCTGACCATAGAACTCTATTTATATTCATCTGAAGCTTGATCTGGGTTAGACACTCAGTTTTGAAGACTCTTTCAGTTACAGTCTAAGAGGATGGATGGGAATTCATAATCTTAATACGATTCTTAGTGCATAACCTCTTTGATTAAAATGGTTATGGAAACAGAGTGGACATTAGAGAGAGCGTTAAACTTAGAGTTGAGGAAGGAGGAGGAGTCAATCCAACTTTACAGATCTGCTCTAGAAAAAGTGAGAAAATATCCTGGGTCTAAGGAGTTTCTAAGGGAACTTGTGAAGGAAGAGGAAACACACAGGGCGAAGATCTTACAGGCTATGCAAGATCCTTCAAAATTGGGAGATATAGGAACGTTAGATACTGAGATTCATGATCTTAAGATTGTGGACTCTCTAGAGGATGCAACTATATCACCTGAAGCTGATTACCAGCAGATACTCATTTATGCTGGAAAAAGAGAGAAAAACGCTCACGACTTCTATATATGGTTTGCGAAGCGACATCAAGGCACGAAGATAAGTGATCTGTTTAAAAGATTTGCTCAGGAAGAACTAAAGCATAAACACCGATTAGAAATAGAGTACGATAATACCATATTAAAGATGATGTAAATTTTGGATGTTGAGAACTTTAATAAAGACAAATTAAGAAATAAAAGATAAGTTAATTTATTCTAGACAATAGAAGATGATATATATTGGCAAAAATATAGCACGACCTTACAGTGTTACAACAGTTGGTGTCTGGTCTAATTCTAGAAAGCGAGTACCACATATCGGTCATTGGCAACATCTCTGTTATATGTGTGCAAGTGGAGAATACACACTTAACCAGATAAAACGTTTAGTTAAAAACGCAAAGTTCATATGCCGGAAATGTGGACGAGTCACTGAAAAAAACGAAAATTATACTTTACCACCACTTCAAAGATGCAGTCCTACCTTTAGCGGAGACGAATCTCCGAACCCAAAAAAAGTATTAATTTTTCTCATCGAGAACAACTGAAACTACAGAATTA
>JAUWWH010000088.1 GCA_030617005.1 Candidatus Bathyarchaeota archaeon
ACATGTGCGAGTAGGACCTGAAATCATGGTCTCAACAATGTTAGAAAAATTAAAATCTAAGAATTTAGTCTAAAAAACCAAAAAACATTTTTTAAATATTTTATCTATTTCGTCTTCTAATTATAGAGTATTTCTAAACTACTGAAGTATAAATACGAGTCTTCAATCAATATTGTACTGTTCATTTGCTTAAGGGGAATGTATTAATGCAAAAGCAGCTCAGGCAACCCATAGTATGTGTACTAGGGCATGTGGATTCTGGAAAAACGTCCATCCTTGATAATATTCGGAGTTCAGCTGTTGCATTGAGAGAGGTTGGCTCTATGACTCAACATATTGGTGCAAGTTTTTTCCCCCTTAAACTCCTGAAGGAAATATGTGGTCCTCTATCTGAAAGTTTAGGTGGAAAAATAGCAATTACCGGTCTTTTAGTAATCGATACTCCAGGTCACCGTATTTTTATGAATTTAAGACGAAGGGGTGGTTCAGTCGCAGATATAGCGATTCTTGTGATAGATGTTGTTCGAGGTTTTGAGGCTCAAACTTATGAAAGCTTATCTATTCTAAAGAATAGAAAGACACCTTTCATTGTAGCAGCTAACAAGATCGATACGATTCCAGGTTGGGTTAAACACTCGAACTTATCATTCATCGAATCCTTTAATAAACAGGATCTTTCTGTTCAACGTCAACTTAATGATTTACTCTATGTGATCATGGGACATTTTTCAAGGCAAGGATTCCAAGCCAATCGCTTCGATAGAGTCGTTGATTTTACGAAAACAATTACTATCATTCCTGTTAGTGCAAAAACAGGGGAGGGCATACCTGAGTTACTCATAACATTAATAGGTTTAACCCAACAGTACCTGCAAAATAAACTTATAGTGAGTACTGGACCTGCACATGGAACTGTTTTAGAGGTTAAAGAAGATGTAGGTAGGGGAGTAGTCATTAATGTAATTCTCTACCAAGGGATTCTTCGAACGGGAGATGTCATCATTATAGGAGGAATGAGGAAACCCATAGTAACTAAAGTAAGAGGCATCTTCTTACCTAAACCCTTGGATGAAATTAGAGACCCTCGAGATAAGTTTATGTCAGTTAAAGAGGTCTCTGCAGCTGTTGGAATAAAAATAGCTGCATCGTCTGTTGATGAAACATTAGCCGGGGCTCCTTTGTATACCGTTGGTCCAAATAATTCTATAGAAGAGTTAATACAAAAAGTGACAGATGAGGTAGAAAAGCTGAGGGTAGTAACTGATAAATTTGGTGTAATATTAAAAACTGACACTCTGGGATCTTTAGAGGCGATAGTTGCTGAGTTAGAAAACATTGGAATTCCTATTAAGCTTGCTGATGTTGGAGACGTCTCCAGAAGGGAGGTTATCGAAGCATCTCTAATAAGAAAAACTGCACCGCTTAGAGGAGTTATTCTTGCTTTTAATGTAAAGATTTTACCAGACGCTCTCGAAGAAGCAAAAAAGAACAATATTGAACTTTTTCAGAATAATATTATTTATCGTCTTATCGACGATTACAAAGCTTGGGTGGATAGGGAAAGAGAAGCTATAACTGCGATGAAACTTAAGGCTTTAGTCCATCCAGGGAAAATACGGATTCTATATAACAGTATCTTTAGAAAGAGTAATCCAGCCATATTTGGTGTAGAGGTTTTAGCAGGACGTATAGAGCCAAAATATTCGATGATGAAAACCGATGGTGAAAATCTTGGTGAAATTATGCAGATACAGGATGGTGGAGAAACTATATCCTGTGCCAATATATGTATGAAAGTTGCTGTCTCAATGAGGGACCCCGTTTTCAGTCGTCACTTCAATGAAGGTGATCTCTTATATGTAGCTGTTCCAGAAGAACATGTGAAGGAACTCTTAACAAAATATAAAGGAAATCTTTCTTTAGATGAAATCCAGACCCTTGAGGAACTCATTCAAATTATGCGGAAGAAAAAACTAATGTGGGGATTGTGAAGATTTAATAAGCATGATGACGGTTGAGATTCTACATGGAGAAATGAAATATCATGGCAAGATTTAAACTAGTAATCTCTACTTCAGATGGGAAATCAAAAGGAATTACTTTAGAAGGACCAAGGGCGCGGTCTCTTATTGGAAAAAGAATCGGTGATCTCTTGGATGGCTCAATTATGGGTTTGTCCGGTTCTAAGCTTAAAATAACAGGTGGAAGTGATAAAACTGGATTCCCCATGCGGTCCGATGTTCACGGTGGAGTAAAAATTTCTATTATCTTGAGTAGTGGCGTAGGATTTAAGGCAAGTGGTGATGGGCATCGTCAAAGGAAAACAGTTCGCGGTAACGTTATTACTGATGAAATTGTGCAAATCAACCTAAAAGTCTTAAAGAATTAGTACCTCATAGACTTCCCGTTTCTATCTTAATTCAATGATAGCTTCCTATTCCCATTTAACGTGAAAGTAAGAACTACCATCATTAAATGGTACCCAATTCATATTCAAATGGAGGAGAATTATCCTCATTTAATCGCTGAATTCGTTTGGTACTCAGTATAAGCGCATTTTCCACACGTATACCTTGCGTTTTCTCCTTTATGAACAGCCATAAAAGACGCGCATCAAGGACATTTTTTCAATCTTCTGACTAATTTACCATCCTTTATCTCATAATAAGTGTAACTTTTCTTCTCTTTCTTTTTTTTCCCTTTTTTCCTCTTTTTAGTTGTCATAGCTTACTCTTTCCTCATTTACTTTCCTTCTTCCTTCGAGATGGAAGATTTCGTTTTTTAATATGTTCTGCAACTAACGCTTTTCCCCTTTCTGTTTGATCATAAATCTCTGCGATTCCAGTAGTTCGATTTGTCCCCGTTAATGTTTCTAATTTTAAAACGTATACTTTTTCTTCATTTATGTTACATTCCTGCGCAATTATCTTTTTCACATCATAAAGACGCGGAGTTCCAGACAATACATGATCTATGAAGAAGACCAACTCTCTACGTTTTAAAGCAGGATTATATTTATCAACTGTTTTTACAAGTTTCATGGCTATGCTTCCTAAAACGCTTGGAATGTTATGATACCTAATACTTTAATCTTTCCGTATCTCTCATTCATAGATCTATCTCAAAAATCTTTTTATAAATTTTAATTTACAATTATTCTCCATTTCTTTTTTCCAAGATAATACTTACTTGATACCATGTTTAAGTGGATAGGAGAATCTCACAAGTTCAAGCTGAATCATAAAAAAAGGAGTTGAATAAAGTAAACACGTATATAAATAGCCTTCATATAAGACTTATTTGAATACTATTACAAAAATTTTGGACTTAATATAGCCTCGCTTGTTTGGTTAGATACGTCATCGAAAATACGCCATTGTGTAATTTATCTGTATTATTTTGTAGATTTCTAAAAAAATTGGATGAAAAGACCTCCTCTATCTTGGCAATTGAAAAGGAATCGTATAACTCTTTAAGGGATGTTAAAGATGATCGTACTACATTTCATAGGTTTAGTATTTGTTCTACCTCTTTTTGAATTGTACTAGTCACTTTCACCATAACAATCCCCACCGCAGGTTGACCGTATATAATAAGTGTTCCCATTGGAGCAAACTTGATCGCGGGTAACGTGAGTAAGTCCTCTTCTCCATCGACGAGAATTCGCGTTACCGCTGAACTATTAATTCCTTTTCTTACGGCTTCAAACGCCTCTGGAGTAATTGTTCCTGGTGGATTTTTAACTTTGATAGTTTTTATTTGTTCCATGGGAATAGGTTGAATTTTTTTTCTCATAATTTTACTGTCAACTACATAGAGGTCAGCTTCAATACCGAATTTAATCAGGTTTAATGTTACGTAATCACCTATAGCAAACAGCTTCGTTGACCTTTTTTTAGCAAGCTCTTTTTTTAAATAATTCATCGTTTCATCCGGATTGCCAACAACCAATTCTCCTAGCGGTTGTTTTAATTTAACTCGTATCTTTTCACTTATTCGATAAATCTTCAAATTTATTTATCCTCGAACAAGGAGGGCATATTTACCCGGTTTTGTTATCTCTACTATTTTTGCTATTTTTGATTTGTCTGGGTAGAAGATGATGAGTTCACCAATCCAATCCTCTGATAATGAAGAGGTTTTACAGTTAGGACATAAATTCGTAGTAGTTATTAAGCGACAGTTCCTACAAGCTTTTTTCTTCATTTATTATCTCCCTCTTTATTTTTTAGAGGTGTATGTGCCTTTTTTACATCCTCCAGAATCCATTCTATCTTGCCTAAGAATGGCTGTCGCATAGTCATTCCTATTTTGCCTGATGAGCCTCCCTTTGCAAGGGAAACAGCAGTGATCCGAGCTCGAACTATATCGCCTCTCCTCAATATACGTCTTGTCTCTTTTGCAATTAGTACTCCCTGTCTTCCATCGAAGGAAACGAAATCATCAATGAGTTGGGATACGTGGATTAGAGCATCTAAAGGTCCTATTCTTACAAATGCTCCAAAGTCCTCCACTTCGACAACTTCCCCTTCGACTATTCCTTGAATCTCTGGATAATATGATAGAAGCGTAAATGATACGATATGATGGGTTGCTCCGTCTCCTGGAATTATTTTACCCATGGAGCTGACTTTCACGTCTATTACAGCTACAACGAAACCCATATCACTACTAACGAATCCTTCATATTTATCCCGTAATGATTCCAAAGTGACATCTTCTAATATATTGCTGAATTTTTCAGGTGAAATTCGAACAATATCTTCCACATTTATTAAATAAAACATTTCAATCCCAAGTGTACAGATCAGTTGAGGTTTTGAATTATACTCTATGCTATAATCTTTTCTCTTCTTTCAATAAGAACATTCGAAAAGAGAATTATAAAGGAGCTTTAATGATTCCCCTCACCGAATTTCTCTTTATACATTGCTATGCCTTTTAATATTTCTTCCTTTGCAACTTTCGCACTATCCCATTCTTCAACTTTAACCCATTTTCCAGGTTCTAAATCCTTATAATGTTCAAGGAAATGTTTAATCTCAAGTAGTGTGCTGGGAGGTACATCGGATATGTCTATAATCTTTTCGAAAAATGGGTCCTTCGCTGGTACTGCGAGAATCTTGTTATCAATCCCAGCTTCATCCTTCATACGGACAAATCCAACGGGTCTTGTTGGAACTACACATCCTGGGAAGATAGCCATCCTCGATAGAACCATGATATCAACTGGGTCGTCATCATAATACCATGTTTGGGGGATTATCCCATAATCGAATGGGTACGTGAACGCAGTGTGTAGGGTCCTATCCACAAAGATAATCCCTGTTTCATGATCCACCTCATATTTAATGCTACTTCCTTTAGGAATTTCAATGAAGGCGTTAACAATGTTTGGAGGATTAGAACCAGGTTTTATAATTTTCCAGTTTACATA
>JAUWWH010000143.1 GCA_030617005.1 Candidatus Bathyarchaeota archaeon
TTGAGAGGTGGCAAGTTGAAGAAGAGCCTGTTGTAGCTCTTTCTGAAGAAGGTGCGGCGATGACTGTACCACGAATTACATCTATTCCAATCAGTGGAATACCTATGGCTGCTGGTGGTTTCAAGATTATCTTAAAAGATGCAAAGATAATAGCGAAGAAACTGATAATAAGAGCAGAAAAAAAAGGAGTGTAAAACAAAAATGGTGGATAACCGAGGAGAAGAAAAGAAAATTGATATGAAGCTTAACTTGAACCTTTTAAAGTTGCTAAGCAAATACACAGAGATCGTATTGGAAGATGTTGAGTTAGAAATCGGAGATCTTGAACTCTCTTTTCAACCATCTATACCCATGCAAACTTTTACACCCTCACAGCAAGTACCCATCTTAGAAAAAGCTAAACCTACTAAACTTTTAGACGCTGAATTCAGAATCCCGAAAGGGAATTATCCCGGTCACATCATTGAAGTTAAACTTGGAGCGACTAAAGGAGAGGGAGGAACTAGAGGAAGTTCAATAGTTCTTGGAGGGGAGAAGGCTCCAGCGTACTATCTCTTTGATAGTCCAATGATACATCCACCTGTTATCGCATTTGACGTGTTTGATAAAGCTCCTCCATTAGCAAAGGTTATGAAAGCACCCTTCAAAGATGTACTTCAAGATCCTGCAGAATGGGCTAAACGTTGCGTTGATAAATTTGGAGCTGAGATGGTTCAACTTCACTTAACGAGCATTGACCCCCTATTGATGGATACTAGCCCAAAAGATGCTGCTAAAACTGTAGAGAATGTTTTACAAGCAGTGGATGTGCCTCTCGCTATTGGAGGATGTGGGGATCCAAATAAAGATTTAAAAGTTTTTAAAAAAGTTGCTGAGGTAGGTGAGGGGGAGAGACTTCTAATTAATTCTGTTACCTTAGATATGGATATTGAGGCTATGGCTGAAATCGTTAAAAAGCATGGTCACGCAGTTATTGCATTCACATCCATGGATATGGCTTTAGCAAGGGAATTAAATAGAAAATTATACGAGTTTTTACCTAAAGAAGATATTTTAATCGATACAACTACCGCGGCTCTTGGATATGGTTTGGATTATGCTTTTACAGTAATGGAGCGTACAAGACTTGCTGGATTAATGGGGGATAAAGAGCTTCAGCATCCTATGTCATCTGGAACTACAAATGCTTGGGCTGCCCGTGAAGCTTGGATGAAGATGGATCCAAAATGGGGTTTGAGGGAATATCGGGGTCCTATATGGGAGACTGTGACAGCACTTACCCTCCTTTTAACAGGAGTAGATTTCTTCATGATGATGCATCCTGCTGCAGTTAAATCAATCAAGGATATAATTGTAGATTTTAGCAGTGGTAAAAAAGCAGATCCTGAAAAGATTGCTAATTGGGTTTCTGTGAAAATTTGAGTGGAGGAAATGAGAATGTCAAAATCGCAAATAAGTCCGATTGAAGTATACAAAATCCTACCAAGAACTAACTGTAAGGAATGTGGCGAAGAGAATTGTATGGCTTTTACCACTAAACTTGTGAATAAGGAAATTCGTTTAGATCAGTGTACTCCGCTCTTGGATGAGAAGAATAAGAGTGCATATCTGAAGCTTTGGAAAATGCTTAAACCACAAGTAAAAGAAGTTTCAATAGGTACTGGAGATAGAACTGTAAAAATAGGCGGGAAGGATGTCCTATATCGCCATGAGCTCACATATGTGAATCCAACAGCAATCGCATTAGATGTAACTGATAGCATGAATGAGGAAGAGTTTAAAGAACGACTCCAAAATATTGAAAATTTTTATTTTAGCTATATTGGACATGATCTTACACTAGATATGGTAGCTATCAGATCTACATCAAATGATCCCCAAAAGTTCCAATCAATGATTAAAATATTTGCTGAGACTTCCTCTCTTCCAGCTATTCTATGTTCCTTCGATCCTGAGATTATCAGAAATGGTTTGGTCTTGATAGGAAAAGATAGACCTCTCATATATGCAGCTACGAAAGATAATTGGAAGGAAATGGCTGATCTTGCGATAATGTATAATTGTCCTTTAACGGTTTATGCCCCAAATGATCTAGATCTACTCAAATCTCTAGTGAGAACTCTACTTGAATATGGCGTTGAAGACTTGGTTTTGGATCCTGGTACATTCACTGATGAGGGCTTAGCAGATACATTGAATAATTTCACAATGCTACGGAAAGCTGCCATTAAAGAAAATGATGAACTTGTCGGTTTTCCACTTTTAGGTGTCCCTCTCACCGTCTGGATTGATCATGAAGCCGCTCCAGAAGTTGCAATTTGGAATGAGACATGGCTCGCATCAATGCTTATCACTCGCTTCGCTGATGTTCTAATTATGCACAGTTTGGATGGTTGGTCTCAATTACCTCTTACGATTTTAAGAAATAATTTATATACTGATCCGAGGAAGCCTGTAGCTGTTGAAGCAGGTTTTAAGACTTTTGGTGAACCTAATGACATGTCTCCTTTATTATTTACTACTAATTTTGCATTGACGTACTATACTGTAGCCGCAGATATCGAGGCAGGAGGAATTGATTGCTATCTCATGGTTGTAGATACTGAAGGTCTTTCCTTAGAGTCTGCTGTTGCTGGTAGGAAACTTACTGCAGATAAGGTTGGTGAGGCTTTGAAGGAAGGTAAAGCAGAAGAGCTGGTGAAACATAAGATGCTGATTATTCCTGGACGTGCAGCACGTATCAGTGGAGAAATTGAAGAAGCTTCAGGTTGGAATGTTATAGTTGGACCTATGGATTCCTCGGGTATTCCTAAGTTTGTTCAAGTTGAATGGCCAAAAAAACTGAATGAATAATTTTTTTTTCAATTAATTATATAGGAAATTATACCCATTTGAAGGTTAAAGCTGTAAAGACAAAGTTTTGGAGACCTAACGAAGATTATTTAACGGTAATAGTTGAAAGTGTCCAACCTTTTCTCATGAATGGAGACATCGTTGTAATTTCTGAGAAGGCTATATCAACCTCATTGAGAAATATTGTTGATGAGAGTCAGGTTGTTCCAGGATTATTAGCTAAGTTATTGGTAACAATATGGATGCGTCTCTTTTGGGGTTTCTTTTTAGGTAAAATATGTCGTTTCAAAGAATCTTCTATCAACCATTTGAGATTTTATCCTCTTGAAGAAGGGGCATCTCATAAACAGGTAGTTTTAAGATGTTCTGGCTTCTTACATGCCCTTAAATATGGTTCTGAGGGTGGGATAGACATTAGCAATATGCCTTCTTCATTAGCTTGTCTCCCTTTAGAAAGACCCCAAATTCAAGCAAGACAAATTTATGAAAAGCTAAAGAAGAAGACGGGAAAGAACATCATTGTTATTATTTCAGACACAGATTCAACGTTTTCCTTACATAACCTTCATTTTACTTCACATCCACATCCTATCAAAGGGATAAAAAACTTTGGAGGAGTAATTCCCTTTATTATGGGAAGGGCACTAAAACTGAGACAGAGAGCAACACCTCTTGCAGTAGAAGGTGTAAAGATTGAAGTAGAAGAAGCATTACTCTTTGCTGAGATAGCTCATCACATTCGAGGAAGTGGTGCAGGAAGAACTGTATGGGATATGGTTAAGAGATATGATGTAAATTTTTCAGAGATTACTTGGAACATGCTAGATATGGCAAATCATTTTCCTATAGTATTAATTCGAAGATAAGACTATCGCCATCAATCATTTTAACGTAAAGTGTAAGGTTAAACGTAAAGTTTATGATTATTTCAATATGTCGTAATGAATTGTTAGGAAATGCTATTTTTTCATTTTTTTGTTTAAAAAAATGATTATGCGACTCTTGTCTACATTTGTATAATAATAGTATGCTTATAGTCCTTTTAACATTTTTTAAATCACCTTTAAAGTCAGTTAATCTAAGTTATAATTAATTATGTCCTTAAAGAATTGGGTTAATGATACTTTCATGGTGGGTATATCCAAAGTATACCATAGAAGTGTCTTTACTATCGGTCTTGTAGCAATTTATCCGTTGAATCTGCTAACAATAAATACTGAGCGAAAGAGACATTATCCCAATGTTTTAAGCGACTTTTCTAAAGTATCCGAAGAGAATCGAGCTGTGAAAAAA
>JAUWWH010000040.1 GCA_030617005.1 Candidatus Bathyarchaeota archaeon
AGCAGCCCAATCCGCACTGGTAATCGGCGGCAGTGGAATAGCCCTATTTAACGGATTAGTATCACTAGTCGCATGCATCACAACGGTAGTCTACTTCGTATTCACTAGTAAAATCAGACGTAACTTTGCGCTAGCAGGAATGGCAAAAATTGGACGTTACTTCTTCATGATCGCAGTAGGTGGATTATATGGAGTATACGTTGTAGGAAACTTCCAATATCAAGGAATGGCATTAGAATATATCGTGATAGACTTCCTAGGGTTCCAAGCCGTTGGATAAACGGCTAAATTCCTCTTTTTTTTATGTTTTTAAATTTTTAAGAAGCACATAGTAAACGTTTTTCTGATTATATAAGCGTCATAACTAGCTGTTTACTAACAGTGATCACATCTTCAGCTATTAAATTCATCACATCGATTAAATCTGACGCTATAGATCGATCAAAATCTTTCTTAAAATGTTCATTAAGTTGAAATCCAACGTTAATCTTCCAAAGGATCTCATTAGGATCTTTCATATACTCGAATCGCGCGCGTCTTAGATCTGTTTCACTTTTTAATACACGGGGAATGAAGGCAAGGCGGACATCAAGTGTTTCAGGTTTAACTGACTGAAGTTTTTCTATCAGTAATGAATTATGAAGTAGTGCAACGGCTAGATCATTTTTTATCTTTAAAGAGGGAAAATGTTTACGAATGTTATCTAAAGCTGGATTTGAAATGAAAACGGGTTTCTTGAAGAGAAAGCCTATCCATTTTAAAGTTGATACGAGACCCAATAATTCGAGAAAAGTCTGTGACATGTTGAATACATTAGCTGTAAGAGATTGCATGAGGATTTGTGTCCAAATTTCTGGGAAATCTGAAAGATCAAGCAATCCACTGAACTGTAGTTCTCTAGAATTGGGAAAAAAAATATCTATTTTTCTTAAATGAGAGTCCCTAAGAGTTATTACCAGTCGATTTCCTTGTGACCAGTATGAATCTATTTTTTCTCTAATTAATTCAACATTAAAAATTTCAGCTGACATCCTATTACCTCGATTAACAATTTTTAAAAAAAGGCTTTCAAAAGATTTTTCAGGTTTTCCCTAATAATTTGCTCTAATAAGTTAACTGTGAGAGTGGAGTAAAACGAAATAACTTTTTCAGCATAATTTTTAATAAAGTTCTGGACGATTTCGCCGCTTCTTTTATAAACTTCAAGTTTCAAGTCGAATGATGCCTTGAGAATATCGTATCGATTCATGTGTTCTGTTTCATGAGAAACAGCTTCAGGATACCAAGAAACGGCTTTCTCCCAAACATTAGAGTAAATTGTAAAATCTTCAAATGTTTTAACACGAAGTTTAACACCGAAATCCTCTGATCTTTCAAATAACTCTGTACCAGGGATTATCACTAGGGGAGTTATCCACCACGGTATTCCTCCTACTTTTGTAGTTTGGAGGATTAAATCCCGTGTTTCACTAAGATCTTGGGTCTTTTCTCCTGGAAGCCCAGTCATCCAAAAGGTCTTGGGGATTACTCCCTTAGAAATCGTTAATTTTACTGCATCGAGAACCACTTCTCTTGATGTGGGACGATTCAGTAAATTTAAAATTCGATTTGAACCACTTTCAACACCGTAGTCAATCGTAGTAAGACCTGCTTTTGACATCTCTTCTAAGACTTCACCATCTAAAATTCCGGGAATAGCCGTCATGTTTATTCCGTTGAGCTTTTCTCCAATTTTTTCCCTTTGTAAAGTTTTGGCGAGTTCCAAAAGGTTAGTCTTACCGCTTAGAAAAGGTTGATCTTGAAAAGCAAGGTCTTTCATCCCTTCTTCAATTAAGAGGTTTATCTGATCAACAATCCATTTCTGTGAATGTGTTGTAAAATTACAACGCCCTAAAACTCTGTCAATTCGTCCGCCAATACAGTATATACACTTAAGTCGACAAGGCCCTCGAGTGGTCTCTACGGCCATTGACGGTCCAACGATTCCCTGAAAAAAAGGTGTTTCAGCAGGAGTGCCTTGAGTCACGTGTTTAATGACTTTAGTTGTATATGGTGGGATATCATCAATATTTTCGTAAAGATCATCTTTTTTCCTAGAAATTTGTCGTACTTGTCCATCTTTGAAGTAAACTAATCCCCCCACTTTCCCCATACTTCCTTTTTTTTCAACATTCTCTACAAGTCTTAGAAAAGTTTTCTCTGCCTCTCCTGTCAGTACACCATCAATAATTGTATGATATTCCTGAACTATTGAACGTGAGAAAATTGTTGCATGAGTTCCCCCAATAATGGTGGGGATGTCAGGACGAAGTTTTTTCAATATCTCAGCGGTTTGAACCGCGCCTCTACTAAGGTTTAACCAATTCATCTCCACACCGATAACTATGGGATTAATCGTTTTAAGCCCACGCTCAACCTCCCGAGGAGAGATACCTCGACGAACCGCATCGTCCAAGTTCCACACAACAACTCGAAAGCCACGCCTAAGCAAGCATGCGGCAATGTGAAGTAAGCCGTACCCAATACGCGAGGACGGCATAAAAGGCTCCTTTGCTAGATGAAAATTTACGGGAGGATGAATTAGTAATACATCGCCTTTCATAAGATAGGACACTCTTTTGACACTAATATACGTCTTAGTTTAAAAAAGGATATAGTATAACATGAAATAAGACCAAGTATCTTTATTGTCTACTTTACTCCGTGTGTTATATTTATTCGAGACCCCCACATAATTTTTTTATGTGAGGTTTTATTTGTTTAACAAAAGACTTGTTTTACTGCAGGGGATCCTTTAAGTTTAGTGATGAAATCTTTATCTTGATATTTTGATAAAAAGTTGCCTAAGGACTAGGCTTTGGAAATTTATGGAAAATCATTTGAAGATGGAATAGATTCGATGCGCTAAGGGCATCATATTGCGTGGAATATATTTTCCTAGAGTAGAAAAAACATTCGTTTCTTTCCGAAACTTCACAATTACCGAATCTAATGCTTCCCCAATAACTTTGGGAGTTAGACTCCCAAGACCGTGCTTTGCAGCAAGAGTAAGGTGTTTTATTTTAGATGGCGTGAATCCCATCACCCTTGCTAAGATTACATCGACAGCAACAGGATCTCGCCCGCAAATGATAATACCGATCTTTCTCTTTCTTCCATTCAACACTCCCTCTAATCCAAAAAGTGCATCGATTATACAGAGATTCGGTTTAACAACACTATTGATATCAAGAATCACTTTATCTATGACTCGGTGGTATAGATACTTCTCCTTCTCCGGGAGGCATCCAAACTGATTCTTCAAGGCACCTGTAATTTGGGTAAGGCTATGCGTCTTAGCATTTGCTAACGATATTAAAAATTTTGGTTGTATAAGAATAGTAGGTAACCGCACCCTTTTCAAGAATATCCCTTCTAGGAGGATCGTAGTGAGAGGGGCTTTACTTAGATTTATAAGAGTCACATTATAGCCGTTTTCCAGATAGGTTCTCTCCATTTGCGTGTAACCGAGATTTTTAAAAGCTTTTTTAATTTGTTTACCTGAACTATTAGATTCCACGATCTTAATTACCGCATCTTCATCTTCATTAAGAATGAGATCTATGACCGTCTTTATGAAGGGGATGCGCGTCGTAGCTACACTTGTAGGATCAGATTCAGCGCATAGATTTGGTTTAATAAGAATAGGCAATTTCGGTATCCTTAAGCCTCCAAGTAAGGAGAATCCCGTGCTTAGTGACTCTTGAAGATCTCCATTGCATCTGACTATTGAAACTTTCCTTGACATGGTTTACCAAGAGTTCCGTTGTAAAGAGCTATCAAGTACGAAGTTAATAAAGTTGAAGATGTAGATTCAGTAACTTCTCATTAAGGATTTTCCTTAGATGTAAATTGCACCCTTTTTTTATAAGGACGCGGAGAAAATTGAGGAGGTTTTTCATACCTATGGTGTACTTAAGGACAATTATTATTTTAGAGGGAACGCCTAAAACACTATTAATATAGTCAAGGTGTTTATCAAAGAAGGTAATCAGTCATTTGGTGGATAAAATGATAGTTGTCATCGGCTCTATTGCACTTGACACTACAAGAACACCTAAAAAAACGGTTAAAGATGTGCTTGGAGGTTCAGGAACTTATTTTTCAATTGCTGCATCATTTTTCAATCAAATAGGACTCGTTGGTATTATTGGAAGTGATTTTCCAAACAAATATTGGAAAGCATTGGATAAAAGAGCAGATCTTAGTGGAGTACAAGTTAAGAGGGGAAAGACGTTCAGATATGATTCCAGCTTTGACCTTAGTCTAAACAAGAGAACAACCATTAAAACCGAGTTAAACGTATTTGAAGACTTTGAACCTGTAGTACCTAATGAATATAGGAGCGCAGAGTATGTTTACTTAGGGAATATTGATCCGGAACAACAACTAAAGGTTCTAGAGCAGATGTACAACCCAAAACTCGTTGTATCTGACACCATCGCTTTATGGATTAAGACGAAACCGGAGAAAGTTAAAGAGGTTATATCTAAAATGAATGGTGTACTCATAAACGATGAGGAGATTAAACTTCTTTGTGGTGTCTCAAATCTAATAAGGGGTTCCAAGATGGTTTTGGATTGGGGAGTGGACTTTATTATTGTAAAGAAGGGAGAACATGGAGCCCTCTTATGTACTCGGGAAACGATCTTTCCAAGTCCAGCCTATCCAATAGACAATGTCATTGACTCAACAGGGGCTGGGGACTCTTTTGCTGGAGGTTTTATGGGACATATAGTTAGAAAAGGAAAGTATGATGAAAAAATATTGAAGGAAGCGGTTATCTATGGAAATGTGATGGGTTCTTTTGTAATTGAGGACTATGGTGTCAAACGACTTCTTTCTCTTACAGGAGAGGAGATAGAAGGAAGATTTCAAAAATATAAAAAAATGATAAAAGTTTAAGAGGGTAGAATTTTTAGTGTCGGGAACCTCTTACCTGAAACGTTACATGTTTAAAGAAAAGCGATTACCCCGCTATTATCCAGTATTCTAAGCGTAAACGCTTATCCAAGAGCTCCGAGAAGAAACGTGCGTGTTTTGTCTCTATCAATTGGTGCTACTTTAGTTTATGAAAAACGTACATAAACACCAATATTTTATCGTGGCATAACTATATCTGCTATGTCTATACTATATGAACAGATTTGTTCTAGAGCGGCAGTGACGGAAGAGATGTAGGAGATAAGTTTTGGCGATTTCCCTGCTAAAAGTTTATCTAATTCCTTGAAAGTTTCAGTATTTTGTTCACCAATTTTTATGATATTCTCTACGAGGTTGAGATCTTTGGTGAAAAATGCTTGTATTGCTTTCTTATGCATCAGATAGGATTGTTCACCTAAACGTTGTAAGAGTTGGATGGTCTCTTTTGGAAGAGGAATATCATAATCGTCAATAATTTTTTCTGCTATTTTACATGAATAATCTGCAATTGATTCAATATAACTCGCTATTAATCGATAGTCAAGTCCGTCTATTGGAAGAAGATTCATTTTTTCTCCAAGTCTCGGGTTGAGAATAGTTGCTCTTATGAGCCGAACTAGGAGGAAGTAGAGACGATCCACTTCATCATCTCGTTTAATGATAGCTTTTGCTAGAGGTATGTTCCCTTCGATAAAGGCGGTTATGGCATCCATATGCATATCAGATGCGAATAAATATTCCCGACGGATGACTTTCTCTGGTGGGAATGCGGTAGGTTCTAAGATACAATTTAGGAGAACTCTGTAAGCATCTTCCTCAACGATTTCTAAACCGATTAATCGACGAGCTGTTTTACGCGCGATTTTGGAAACTTCAGGTGGAAGGCGATTTCTCCCTTCAATCTTAATAGTGTCCGAGCCTAAAAGGTATTTACCAGTTATTTCTCTCTCAAGGTGAGGAGATGGCGCAATCGTCGCTTTTTCGACACGTTTTTCTAAGTTGTATTGTGGATCAACAATGATACAGCCATCCGCCCTCGCAATAATCGCAATTACAGACCCTTTTTTTATGCCACACCGACGCGCCCAATTTCTTGGGAGAGATATGAAGAAGCTACCCCCAGTCTCTTGAACTTTTCGAAGATCCATATTGAATATCCCCACCCCTTAAATATTAAAGAACTTCCTTAATATTAATAAGGGCATATAATGAAGGACTTAGCTGTAAAATGAGACGTATATTAAAATGCAAAGCAACCTCCCCGTAAATGAACAATTAAAGAGAACGATAGCCCTAATAATATCGTCAGGATACCAACTAGATCCTGAAGGATTAGTCTATCTTCAGAACTTAGCAAAGGATAAGAAGATAGAAGATTGGATTAAGATGGTGATAAGTAGTTTATCTGACCTAGAAGAGAAACCACTCGTCATAACTAAAAAGATATTAGAGGAAAATATAGACACCGTCTCAACGACGAAAGCTTCTGTGAGCAGTATAGCGAGTGTTGGAGAAACATTCCGCGCTTATGCAAAGGAAATAAATTCAGAAATAGATGTGTTGGAAGACGTTGTTACAAAGGATAGTTCACCGAGAACGTTGGATAATTTCTTAGAACTCTTCAAAGATCGATTCAATAAAATTGAAAAAATATTAAAGAAGCGACTGGATGCTAGAGATGCTGTTACCATAAACGTTGCCTTGGAAGCTCCTCAAAAGTCTAAAATAAAAACAATCGGCATAGTAATGGAAAAAAGAGAGAGTTTAAAAAATATTTTTATTCGCATTGAGGACTATGAGGCATCTGCTACTGTTTTAGTGCCTTCTAACGTTAAAAGAGAAGTCTTCAAGAAAGCGCAGAGGATTTTTTTAGATCAAGTTGTATGCGTAGAAGCGATAAAGGGTAGAAATGATTTATTGATTGCCACAAATTTAATTAATCCAGATATTCCAGAGAAAAAACATAAGACAGCAACCGAAGATGTCTATGCCGCCCTACTCTCAGATTTACATGTAGGAAGCAGAGAGTTTCTAGAAGGCCCCTTTCAGAAGTTCCTTCATTGGTTAAAAGGAAAAAATGGAAACCACAAGCAGAAGGAGATCGCAGGGAGAGTGAAATATATTATAATCGCGGGAGATATTGTGGATGGAATCGGGATATATCCTAATCAAGAGAAAGATCTC
>JAUWWH010000175.1 GCA_030617005.1 Candidatus Bathyarchaeota archaeon
CCTCCACCCATGCCCCTTAAATACTTACCGAGAGGTTGAGCGATATCTCGACCAAGATGAATTCCAGTTTTTTCGAAAAAATCTTGTAAAGCTCTCATATTTATTACCAATGATCTCTTTCTTTTTCCTCCAACAATTACCATATGAGCATTCAATCCCAGTAAAGCTCGAGCAGTCGATGCATGATATGAGTTGACATAAGATAACACTACTAACCATTCACCTAATTTTATTATGTGTAATCTATTAGCTGCTTTTAACCGTGCTATTCTCTCTGGTAGAGCCATATAAGTTGATAAAATATTAAGGGCTTTTTCAACATTCACACCAATTTGAATTAAATCAACAATGATTCTAAACGTTCTTAAAGTTGCGATTTTGAAATGTTTTGTATCATATGATATTCCTAAAAAAAGAGCTAAAGCTTCTCTTTCATTTGGTCTAATATGAGCTTGTCTGTAGAGATCATAGACTATTTCACACGTTGAGGATGCGTATTCATCATTAATACAGAATGTTGATACAGATTCAGTGTGAGGATGCATAGCATGATGATCAATAACAATCAATGGTTTCGTAGATTTTTCAATAGTTTTCTTCCAAGAACCTAATTGTTCCAACGTATTTGTATCTAATAATACAATAGCTTCTGCTTTCTCGATATCAAGAGAATCTACAACAATGATGGGAAGGTACTTTAGAATCTGTTTAGAAAGCTTATTCAAACCCTGAAAAGCAGCAATTTCAATTTTAAAACTGGATACTATTTTATTCAGAAGACAAGAAAGGGCATAAGCTGAACATAAAGCATCAGGATCAGCATTTTGATGACAAATTAAGAGGATAGATTTAGCATTGACTTTTCTGAAGATATTCATTATGTTTTGAAAACCCAAAGTCCTTTCTATCCAAATAAATAATTAATGAAGAATCTGTTTAAAAAGATTAATAATATTTTTTAATCTTACGATAAAGGTTTTAACCGCTCCTGAACTGTCCTTTGAAGGCTTTTCATTCGTTCTTCCATTCGAGATCGTTGTTTAGACAAGACAAGTATTCTTGTATTCAACAACTCCTTTCTTTCACTAAGTTCACCTATCACCTTCTGCTTCTCAGATTTCACAAGAAGTGAACCTATGGACTTATAGATTAAAGACTTATCATCCATCTTTACAAGTTCAGCTAAAGCTTGATCGATCTCAGAGTTTTCAAGTTCTAACTGTTGCCTTTGAGAGATAACTGCTTGTAAGGTTTGTTGTAACTGCTGTAAACGGAGCAGTTGTTCTTGTAATTGCGCTGGAAGTTTAACGTTACTCATCAATCTATTCCCCAATTATAATTACAAACTATCACAGATTTTATTAACATTATAATTGTGAGTCTAGTAGTCATTATATAAAAGTTAAGGTTCAAACCCACTTTTATATATAGATAGTAATAGAATTCTTCAGATTTATAACATCTATACTTTTAGTAAGAGTGATAACCCACCGTAAATAACTATTAATTAATGCCCTTAGAGTAGCAGTATTATTTGATTTGAAATGAAAAATTAATAAATTTCCAATTCTTTGTACTTTCACATGTAAATCTTTTAGATTAGACGTTTGTATTTCAGGGATTAAAGCTTGATGAATAGTTTTAGCAATTTTATCTGAAGAATTTCCGATTTGGACAATAGCTACTTGATCCTTTGTGTTACTTGTTTTTTTCAAAATTATCCCACAATAAATTTTTCACAATTAATATTGGACCTACCTCCTTAAGTATAGGTGGCATGGTAATAGCAATCTTTATCCAACAGTTCTTTAAATTTGAAAAGTGTATCGAAGCTTGAAAGGGTATATCTTTTTGCATGTGTGCTATTGGAAGTTTAATAAATGTAGATAAAGCAT
Source organism: Candidatus Bathyarchaeota archaeon (assembly GCA_030617005.1). GTDB lineage: Archaea > Thermoproteota > Bathyarchaeia > RBG-16-48-13 > JAUWWH01. The sequence continues at coordinate 1,896 of JAUWWH010000175.1, forward strand.
GAGCCAATCGGTTGATGTCTTTTGAAGTATCTTGTTGGATAGTAATAGCAAGCCTTTTACGAATAGTTTTTCTGAAACCTAAATCGTTTTGTGTCTTTACATGTGATAGATAAATTATTGGGTAGAATCGACTTACTTCAGGTGAAATAGTATACAATTTAATCTTACCGAATCCTCCTTTCCACTTTTCAATAATTATTAATCGATCAGCCTTAATAACTAGAGCTTTATCAATAATTCCTTCAAAGTTTAATTTACCCCTATTTATTCGCAGAGAGTTTGGGAGTACCCGAGATAAGTCATTACAAAGTGTTCGGATATGTTGGGTTGGTCTACGGGAAGTAGTAATAAGAAGCATATCTTCATACCCTATCTAATTCTCAGTTCCTATTTCAACATACCTAGAGTATTTGAAATATTTTATGTTTCTTATTATGTAATCTCTCTTACAATGTAAAAAGGGTCTAAAAAGTAATCGATTAAAGGAAAGAAACACTCTTTTCAAAAGAATAATCCAATATCAAACAAAGATAAATAAGTGAATAGAGAAAGCTAAAAAGTTAAAAAATTCTGAAATAAAGAAAGACATAATAAGAATGTAATTGAGCTTTTTCTATTGGTTTATAGGGGAATGATAGGTTATAAGAGAATATTAATCTGTTTTACAAAAATAGAGATAATGATTTATTGTACAGTATAACGTAGTTAAATTTGGGAGTATTACATAAGAATAGCGGGGATTATGAATTGTTAAGACAAATTAAGAAACTTAGAAAGATTAAGTTCCCTCGTATTTCATCTATAAAACCCTCAAACTCTATCATAGTTCTTATCATATTAGCTTTATCGATATTCATCCTTGGGGGAGGGGTTTATGATATTATGGAACGACCCTTAGCAGTATTACCGACCCCAGGTAATCCAGGGTATTATCCCGATATTTCTCAGCAATTCTTAACAGAGAGTATCTCATTTATGTTCTTCTTGATTATAGGCATCTCTGGGGGATATATATCCTTCAGAAGTACACGTTACGCTTACAGACCTAGAGAGGCCAAAATGTTTTTAGCGATAGGAGTCTTGATGTTGTTTATTGCGATAATAGGTTCTGAATTAGCGTTACAAACGAAGATTTGATAAGGTAGATGATAATTAATAAGGTTTGTATATTTACTACGAAGTTTATATAGATAAATCAATAATGCCTGTCTTATTAATTAAAAAAAGGCATCGGGTGTCAATATTTTCGATCTCAGAATGTTTTTCTACTAAAACTTCTCTGACAGTAGGATTGTTAGTCATCCTTGGATTTAAGATAGTCTGTGCCCAAAATTTTAAGACACGGCTAGCTACAGGTTCGATCTGTTGTTTACCATTTTGAAATACATCCCGAACTTGACTTATAAGAAGGACTGCAATATTATGCGTTTTAGCAATTTTGGCTAAATAAGCAAGTTGCCTATTCAGATCTCGGTTTAAACTAAAAAATTTATCAATTGGCCCTAACTCAAGACGATACAGGGACGTTATAGTATCAACAATGATTAGAACGATATCATCAGAGATATAATCATCTAAATTTTCTATAAGTAATGATTGTTCATAGAAACTCTTAGGTTTAAATATAAAGATCAAAGGGGAGATATGGTCGAGATCATGGTTAGCTATTTGTGAAAGACGCGTTGGGGAGAAAGTGTTATCCGAATCTATGATTATTGTTTTTAAGTTCTGCCTAGCAGAAATAACAGCGCATTGGAGAGCTAGAGAACTTTTTCCAGTATTAGCC
>JAUWWH010000228.1 GCA_030617005.1 Candidatus Bathyarchaeota archaeon
CTTTTAATTGACTGGAGGGTATATCATTAATATTCAAAAGAACATCGTTCTTAATACTAGTATCTGAAGGATCAAAGACATAAATCTTGAATATTTCTCCATATCTCTCTATTAAAAATAAAAGTAAATCATACAGATTAGCGTTCTTTGACATTTGAATATTTTCAGAACGTTTATGAAACTTCATCCTAAAGTGACCAAAATAATTAATGTGAATCCTCATCGAGTGGTTACTCTGATATTTAGATCTTAAATATGTTTCTCTTGCTTAAACCCTGAATCTTAAAAAAATGATCATGTCATAACAGTACAATTATCAAGTTAAAGGCGCATAATTAATAATTTGATAAAGATGTATGTATTTTTATACAGTATAAATTACAAAAAACTTGAGAATAGTGCTTGATACCCTAAATTGGGCAATGGCAACAAGAGTACAACAAATAAATTAATCTAGTAACATATCTCTGAGGTCATTTTCTTGTTTATCTCTTGGAAGGTAAACGTTTTAGGCTTCTTCCACTCTTTGTATTCCTGGTATCTTACTCTTTAAGTAGCGTTCCACTCCATTTCGCAGGGTCATTGCTGCCATTGGGCAACCAGCACAGGAACCCTTCAATTTAACCCGAACTACACCATCTATTACATCAACAAGTTCAATGTTTCCTCCGTCTGCTTGGAGTTGGGGTCGAACCTCATCTAAAATTTTCTCTACTTCAGTTTTTGTAGTCATATTAATCTCTCCTCGTTGTTTCGTGTTAGAGGTTATATATAAAGATAGACAGTTTAGAAGATTGATGCTCTTGAAAGTGATAGAACTAGTTTTTGATTTGTTTTATAATTTTTTGATGATTAACTGAAAATAACTCTTATTGTATTATTGAGGGATTTTCCGATTTTGTCAATAGCTTCCTTTCTGAATTTGTTTAGCTGTTTTTGTCTTTCCTTGAATTGCGTACTTGAATAGAGTCTCTCTGGGTGAAGGTAAATATCATCTACCATTCTAACTGCTTTGGGAACCTTGAATCCAGTAGGTGAGTCTGCCCAGATTCCTTTGAATCCTCCTCTCAGAAGAGAGTCTAAGATGTTCATAGTATGTTCTAGAGTTATCTCTTTGTAGCGGTTTCCTTCACCTATTCCTCCAGTATTCAATAGGAAATAGTTCAAATGGGGTAATCCCTTAAGGATTTGGTAAAACTGATTGGCATGTTCTGCTCTATCCCCAGCTACGAACGGGTCATAGAAGAACTCGCTTCGTATCTCGCCTATTCTAGTTGGATCACCCGCGGAGGATTCCATAGCCTGCCCAATTATCATGAGGGCAACAGCTTGTTCACGAGTCAACTTAGCTATAGCAGGGATTAAAGATCCTCTCGTGATTAGACATAGATTATCTATTCTATCCACATCAATGTGGGTACTAGCGTGCATGAAATCACGTCGTAAGATGACGGCTCTACCGTTGGATGTTCTTTCAGTTTTGTAGAAATCAAGATCCCCATTTTCTGTGACATGAACATTCTCCAAGAGTGTACTGGGCTTTAATAGACCATAGAAGATTTCGCGTTGACTACCGGGGTTTACGTCTTCTGTTTTCACAAATATTCCTCCTGCCTCGAAACCGAGGAAGGAGCCATCTATCATGAGAGTACCACCATCATCTTGAATGAGCCAAGATGTTTCATGCCCTTTTCTTGCTAAGATTTTAGAAGTAGTGCTTGTTTTTCCATTAGCACTCAAAGCGAGAAAGAGAGATCTTACTATCTTATATTCACCAATTGATGATTGGAGGTAGTCCTCTCTACACCCTGCATGGAGGAAGATGCCCCTTTTTCTGATCTTAGCATTCCAGTCTTCCGAAGCAAAAACACCCTTCTTGAATTCACCGATGTAGCTACTGTTACGAATAATTTTGATGACTCTTCCATCATTCAACATTGCCAGTCTTATGGTAATATCTTTTTGAGGTAACGCCTTCATCTTGTTGGTTTCGAATGCTTCATCAGAAAAAAATAAAATTTGATAGGTTGGATCCTCAAGATCCCCTCTCACCGATGAAAAGAGGTTCTTCCCACCGTAGGCAACATCAGCGAAATAATCAGGAACAATCAACCTGACTGTTGTTTTACTTTTAGAATTACCAACCCTTAGGTCTATGGAGATTAAAGTATTATCAGCTAAAACCTTTTCACACTGTGATAAGAGCTGCTTCTCTTCTACACCAAAAGAGTAATCAACACTATTTTTAGTAAAGGGTGTTGCTCTTGAAGTAGGCTCACTCTCTACTACAAGATTTCCATATACTGTTTTTCTTACACCTGATTGCTTTTCTACAAGCTTTCTCAGTTCTTTATCAGAAGGGTTATCAATTAACCTTTTTTCCTCTTTGGCATGTGTCCAAACTTTTTTAGCGATTTTAGCAAAATCCTCTAAATCGATGAATGAATTTGACCTTTCCATGTGATTTCCACCTACGTTTTAAGCCTCAAATATCAGAGTTAATTTTTAAATCTTTTGTTAGGAAAAGATTAAAAAGTGATGTTTAAATGGATAAAAGATGAACGGTCTCCTTTTAGGAAGACGCTGATAAAGAATGAGAAATCATAAAAGTAATATAAAAAAGGATGTGAAGAATTAAACCTTACTCGTGTTATCTTAAACAATTATTAAAATATAACGGGCATAAAAGGAGTGAACATGGAAGAACAAGAGTTAAAGTTGTACATTTACCTTATGAAGCAGGATGATCCTAAGAAGTGTACGTCTAATAAGTTGCGGCGTTTAAAACTTGTAACGCCAATCTTCAATAGAATGCGAGTGTCAAGAAATGCTGTAGTACTAAACCCTTTTGCTAGAGAAATTTTTTTTTCAGGAAATAGGAAAAACATAGAGCAAAGTGGACTATTGACAATTGATTGTTCATGGAAAAG
>JAUWWH010000240.1 GCA_030617005.1 Candidatus Bathyarchaeota archaeon
AGAAATTTCAGTTTTAAGCCTTTTCCTTTCACATCCAATCCTAGTCTTCGAGTCGGGAGATGTTAAAATATTTAGGTTCCCCGATTTTTAATAGTGATGAGAAATGAAGTTTTTGTTTTAATCCTCTGTTATTTCTATTGCGAGGTATCCCTTTCTAAAGGCAAACCAGACAGCGATAATGATGATGATTGCTGAGGTGGAGAATATTATTGTGAACCATGGGATCTCTCGAGGTGGTGGAGTCTGCACAGTGTATGTTATTGTCTCTGAGTTGGCTCTGTTTCCTAAGTTATCTACTGTTTCAACGTAAAAACTTACATTGGCTTCTCCGATCTGTTTTGGAATGGTTGCGCTGTATTGTTCATCACCTGCAGAGTTCATGTTTAATTGATTTAATGTTCCATTATTTATCTTGTACCAAAGACTCATTTCTTCAATGAGAACGTTTGATGTATATGTGTAGACTTCTATGTCATCGAAGGCTGCTTGATTACCACATAATAAGCCTATCTTACCCGCTTCATACTCGCCATCGGATAGTTCAATAAGCCAGTTAGTTGGTTCACTGTTACCTTCAGCCCAAATTTTACTTTTAATACTATCATTGTAAACTTGAATCAAAATATTGTACCATATATCCGCTGAGTGCTGAAAACTGACTTTGGCTAATTCAGGCCATTCAGAAGACTGGAAAGGGTCTCCGCTGCCTTTATAAATGCCAACTTTAGTTTCATCCCCTCTAAGGCTAAAGAGGTATAAGTCACTCAAAGTCTCATCATAACCCTTCCTAAAAATTATATTAAGGGTGTTCTCCACAGTTCCCACCTTTTTCACTTTAAGTTTAAATCTATAATTTGTCCATGTACTGTCACCGGCAAAGATCAATCGAAAATTATCTACTTCACTCTGTATTAAATAGCCGTTTTCAATAGTCCAATTCCCTATCATTCCTATCCAATCGGATCCTACCTCTACACGTTCAAAGTCATCCACGAAACTACTGCTAAAAACACCTACAACTTCACATATTACAGTCACTTCATCACTGGGTATAACTAGCGTTGGCTCAAAGGTAAGATCGAATATTACTTGAGTCTCATCGTCTGATCTCCCATAAGCTAGTATGGGCAATACAGAGATGATTAATGTTGCTTGCAAGATGAAAAATAGTAAAACTTTTTTCCCAATCATTTCATGGTCCCTCAACAGAATGAAATATATTTAACTTGATACTTTAAAAAATTAATCCTTATGTTACTCTTAAGATGATATTAAATATATTAAACTTAAAAATCTAAATAACATTAAACATGAAAAAGAACTCAAAAAAATGTTGAAACACGCCCAAGACCAATACCAAAAATGTTTAAACCCAACAGATAAACAAAATTAAAGGGTGATTTTATGAGGAAAGGTTCACATCATTCTTCTTATAATAAGTGTTCTAATATAAGATTGTAGTTAGAATGTTATTCCTTAATGGGTCTATTTGTTTCGAGTAACCTTCAAGAGACAAACAACACATACTAGTATCTTATGAATACATGAAAATGTGGACAATCTGGCAGAGACGTCACTTCACTGCCGTACTGATATTGGCGACTATCACCATCTACAAATACTATCTTTTTGGAAGAATCCACTATCTTATACCAGTTTATTCTCCTCTCTTTTTCAGACATATACATACCGTGAAATTCTAATAAGACCCATGGATGATATTTTTCCAGGGTGTCTCTGCAACCCTCTATAACCAATCCTTCTGCCCCTTCAACATCTATCTTTATGCCATTTGGAAATATGCTGTTATCCTCGCAGTACTTGTCAATGGTAGAGATTTCTACTCTAATTGTTTTGAGGTTTGCTATCAGGTTGTGACTAATGAGAGAACTCCCTGTAAATCCATGGAATTTAAAATCTGCTTGACCAACAGAATTGCTCAAACAAATCTTCTCTACTTGGACGTTTGTCAGACAATTTCTCTCTACATTATCGCGTAAAATATCAAACGCCCTAGGATCACAGTCAAACGCGTATACTCGACCAGTTCCTCGCATTAGTTTTGAAAACAGCAACGTATACAGTCCAACCCAACTTCCCACATCGAAAATAACTTGTCCTGGTTTTACGACATCTGATATGTGCTTGATACACATAAGCTCCCACTTATGTTTCTCACACAACTTCCAAAAAGGGTCAGGTCTGACTGTTACTTTGATATCCCTTACCGGATACTCAATAGTTGAATAATTGATTAAACCCATATAATCGAGATAATATTTGAGAGTAAACATTAACCCGTATTCTCTTACCTTTTTAGGTGTTGTTCTAATGATTTGAAGCCAGTCAGTCATTACATCCCCTTCTCAACTAAGAAGATGAGCGACTGCCACAACGGCATGGGTTTAATTTGATCAGTGATCCCTTTTCCCAATTTAAACATCTCTTGTTCTTATATTAATTAGCAAACTATCTTATTTGTACCGCATCCATTTAAATACGTATATACACAATAAAAATATTGTTGTGGGTTTTATGAGGAAAGGTTCACATCATTCTTTGGAAGCTCGGAGAAAAATCTCTGAAGCTATGAAAGGTAAATCTCATTCTTTGGAGACTCGGAGAAAACTGTCTGAAGCTATACGGGGAGAAAAGCACCCTTTTTACGGTAAATCTCGTTCTTTGGAGACTCGAAAGAAAATGTCTGAAGCTCATAAGGGTAAAATTCGTTCCGTGGAAACTAGGAGAAGAATGTCTGAGGCTAAGAAGGGAGAAAAGCACCCTTTATACGGTAAAC
>JAUWWH010000106.1 GCA_030617005.1 Candidatus Bathyarchaeota archaeon
TGATGGTTCGTATCATTCCAACCAGTCTCTAATATCCCATCTATAGTCGGAATTACCTTTGCCACATTGCTCGATACAAGAGGTAACCTGGTTAATGCTGTTGATGTAACAAAATCAGCCCAAGTGCTGGAATCTATATAATTATATTGGGATGGATAGGTGTAAGAAGATGTATTACCATATCGAACTCCCATCTTAATGATTTCTCCAGCATTAACCCTCATGTCATCTGGGTCTCCACTATTGAGAGGAATTTTCCACTCAACAATCCAATGATCAGTATGCCAACCCCAAACTGCAAGAACATCTATCGTTGATGTATCGTTTTCCCAACCATTACCATCCCAGAACATGTCCCAAGGTTCCTGATCCCATCTACTATTTTTAGCATCCCAAGGTCCGTGTTCACCTTCAAAACGTAAAACTAATAAATTACTCTTAGAGGGATCGGGTATTCTAAACGCGATATATAATGAGCCCCAATCATTCTTAAAGTAAACATCTACTGGACTTATCTCTTCAGCTCCAACCAGAGTAATTATATTGTGATAAGCATCAGCCCATTCATTGTCAAGAGAACCATCAATGGTTGGAGATGTCGTTGCTTCATTACTAATCAAAACTTCTCCATTATTGGCTCTAACCTGAGGAATCAGGAACAGGAGAAAGTATGAGAGAAATAGAGTCAGAAGGATGATTTTTCTATTCATCTTTTAAATCATCTATCAACATTTTTACTGTTAATCTTAGATTACATTTAATAATTACAGTAATATTGGGAATTAGAGATTTATAATTTTTCTATGACCGTTTTTTCTTACAAAAGTATTTCTTTCATCCGTTCTTAGTTAGTGGGAAATATAGATTTTAACTTAAAGAAACAGTAAGAAACATTTTCATAGCGCGTGTACGCTGTAGGAAATCTGATATGTTTTCCACAACTTGAACAATCAACCATACAACGCATATTGCCATAATTAGATTGTCAACACTTTTTATTGTTTTATACTATATAAAGGATGAATACTCAGATGTAACGAAACTTGATGTTTCTCTCGAAAAGAGGTTTAAGTATTAAAATAGTTAAAAGAAAACATTTTATATATTTTTTTGTATCCAGCTAACCTTCACTGAGAAGTTATATATCATAAGATTGAGAATCGTCTCAAGGTGTTTGATTCACTAACGCCTCTTCATTTTTTTAGAGGAGTTCTTTTATTCGTTCGAAAATATCAATAAGTTTTATCGGCGTTATCCTTTCAACACAACCGCGTTTTGAGTACTTCATAAATATGTTTAAGATTTCTCAGATTCCTATTTCACATCGGATTGGGAGACTCACAACTTATATTGTTAGAGTGTTATGAATGAAATAATCGGGATTCTTTTACAGAAAAACTATGAATCATACATTTTCTTATCATAGTTATGTCTATTCCTAGTTCTGAATATAACAAAAAGGACTCATTACAATGTTATAATGTCACTTAACATTCTAACGCTGTAATGATTATAGTAATAGAGATTAGCTGTCTGTTCTAGAATATTTTTACGTACTATCCAAGAGTGTATAGTATACTATTAATTTTAATATTTGATAGCTAGCTGCACATAAGGACGAGCTAAAACTAACGGGAATTCACATCCGATTCTATGGAAGCAAAAAGAAATATACATATCTGAAGAAGACATCAAAACATTTATAGATAAAAAAATTTAAAGGCATCAACGTCAGCTTCGACTTTGAAATATAAGCTAGTTAACTGAAATAGGTGACCTACTTGACGAAAACACGCGTGTGTGTATTTATAACTCTCAAACCGGAGGCTTGAATTGTGACTATTCGCTTCACCGATAGTCCTGTTATCGATAACCATTGTCACACCCTAGATCCTCAGAAAGCGATTTTAGATCCAGCGTCTCTAGCCCGCGAGTTCTATCACGGCATGAAGGATCTCCCACAACGCGGTGTTCACCCATGGCGCTGGGAGGCTTCTGAGGCGCTACGACAACACATCCCCAACCTGGGAGTGGTCCAGACCATGATCTTTCAGCTCTCTAAGCTACTCGGATGCGCCCCCGAGTTAGACGCTGTCGCTGCCGCACGGAACAGCCATACCACTCAGAGCTTTTCTGCTTACGCGAAGCTACTATACCAAGACGCAGGGATTGTGGGAACCGTGCTGGATAGCAGCCTGCCACCGGACGACCCCCTCCTCGACCTCATCCCTGGTAAGGTGATGAGATTATTCCAGATGAGCACCACTATCCAGCAGCTATTGAAGAACGCCACATCCTATCGGGAGCTCTTGCATAGCTACCAGAACAGTCTAGATCATGCAGTGCATCAGCACGGTTTCATAGGTGTGAAAGCGCATGTCGCGGAGGAGGTCGGCTTCGACGTGGAGCCCATCACATTCACTGAGGACCAATTCGCTATTGCAAAAGCTGGAGACGTGAAAGCATATAAAAAACTGTATCTCGCGATCTTCATCGAAACGTTACATCAATGTCAGGAACTACAAATACCTATGCATCTTCATACGGGCATCACAGGGGGCCTCTGGAATGGAGCCATCACCAATGCAGACCCCTTCCGGATTGTACCACTCCTCCGACAGCCTGAATTCATTCAAACCCGCGTCGTCTTGCTACATGGAGCCTATCCTTGGATCCAACATGCATCAATGGTCGCCCACGCACTTCCCCATGTCTGGGTCGATCTGAGTTGGACGACGCCATGGAGTGCGCTTCGACTCGTCGAGTCTTGGCGCGACGCGATCGGTGTGATGCCATTGTCAAAACTGATGATTGGCAGTGGAGGACACGGCACTCCAGAGATTGCATGGCTCTCCGCAAAGACCACTAAGATCGCACTACAACACGTATTAGAGGATAATATGACGTTGGGATTGTTGGATTCGAAGCAGGCAGAGCAGATCGGTCAGATGATTCTGCATGATAACGCAGCGCGGCTATATGATCTAAAATAAACAACGAGAACATATACACTATTCATAATTAAGACTTTACAAAGACTTTTTAAATTAAAATTTAGATATTACTTCCTCAGCTATTACTTGTAGAGGTTTTTTGAGTCTTCTAGATAAAGAAAAGCAGATATTTGTAGCCAAGTCACCCAATGTTTATTGAGGAGAATTTGCAAAGTTTTCATCTATGTCTTCATTCTTAAGTACATCTACATTTTTTAAAATTTTAACTGCTCCTTGTGTTAATTTCTTTTTTAATCATCATATACTTGATCATTCAACAGTGAACCCCATAACAACTACCCTTTTCATATTCATCTTCCTTTATGGATGCTATAGATAAATATGGATTTCCCTTCTCACCTTGACGCCATAAACAGATATGTTAGCGTGGAGAGTGCGCCTGCCCGGTCTCGATTGACCTCTTAGCAGCTTCTAGAACTCGTATTGCTCGAAGCCCTTCTTCAGCAGTCACGGGAGGTGAAGATCGTTCTCCATTCAAAAAGGAAAGGAGTTGTCTAATCAGGATGAAGAAAGTCTTCTCAAAGGGTAATGCACCTATTAGAGACCTCATTTTGAAAAGGTTTTGTATATGGCCCGTCCATTTAACGAAGGGGATAGAAAAGTCATCGAAAAAAGATCGATAAGCCGTTGTCCTATAATTCTTATATCTTCTAGATCTCCTCAGGAAAAAATCGTGATCTAAGTCTCCATCGAAACGATCTCCTTGCTTGGTTATCAATTGAAACTTCGTCATTGGTTCCTTTGCCTCCCATTGAAACTCATTCACACTAGTTTTGCTTCCCCTATGGAGAAGAAGAGTGATTGAATCATAGATGGAGTGATTGACCTTTTTTACCGTAGCGTACACTGAATCTATCTTACCGAAGAAAAATTGCGTTAAATAGGTGTGGTGCACTAAAGCATCCCAAAGTAGAACTAAAGGATCTTCACTCTCACTTAAAAACATTTTTTTTGGAGAGTAGAAAAATTGTGTAACTCGCATACGGGAAACTTCAAGGTTTTCACGTTCTAGACATGTTTTTGTCTCAATGATTGAATCAAAGAATCGTTTATTATGTACTACACAGAGAGTCTTACCGCTCTTCTGAGCAGCATTTATCATGCGAAGACATTCACGTGAACTTAACGCCATTGGTTTCTCAACTAATACATTATGTCTTGACTCCAAAGCTTGTATCGCAAGCTCCGCATGGCTTGTAGGTGGAGTAATAATATCAATAAGGTCTAAATCCAAGTTTAGCATCAAATCGAAATCTTTGAATGCTTGATGGATGCCATATTTTCGCGCCTTCTTCTCAGCTTTAGCTAAATTGAGGTCGCAGACTGCAATCAACTTCACTCCTTCAGTTTGTGTATAAACATTTAGGTGTTTATCCGAGTTCCATCCGCAACCAACTACACCTACTGAGATTTCTTTCAATCATTCACCTCAATTCTCTTTCAAAAAGATTTTTTTTATTTAAATAAAAAGAGATTGATTATTTATACTTCGATTATAATCTTTAAATTTTTAATCCACGGTACTTAGAAAAATGTATTTTGCATCGAATTCGATGATAATAATATCCTTATTGATGAAGATAAAAGTTGTTACAGTGTTAGAAAAGTGAGGATGATTACACGTATGATCAAAAAAAGTTTGTCTCCTTGTTTAAGTATCATCACGATTATCAAAAAAGGAGGCGTTTACACTTTCTTAGATTCACTAAAAAATCAATGTTTTGAGCAACCATTTGAAATAATAATTATTGAAGGAGGAAACAGGAGTCAAGCAAGAAACCTTGGAATAATACAATCAA
>JAUWWH010000081.1 GCA_030617005.1 Candidatus Bathyarchaeota archaeon
ACAAAACCCAGGCGACGAAATGATTGTTATCGGGACAAGTATAAGTAACCCTGAAGGGGACGGATCAGTTCTCAGTAGCGTAAATGACCAAGTTGAACTCATTTGGATCACAAGAAGCGGTTCTGCACTGAAAAATGAAACCTACTCGGGCACCGTTGTAGCAATCCTTTCGGAGATAGGCGGATTCGGCATGGCAGGACCTTCAGACACCGGAGTTTACATTCCCATCTCAAAAGCACAAAGTTTCTTCAACACAAATGAAGTGAATACACTAATCGTACAATTAACAAATAGCGACGAAGCCACAATCGAAAGTGTTTCAAAAGCCATTAAAAAACTATTCAATGATCAAGTCCAAGTGATCTCTCCAACAGCCATACTTAACATAATCACAACAACCTTCTCAACAATAGAACTTTTCCTAACTGGAATCGCCGGCATCTCTCTTCTAGTTGCGGGTATAGGAATAATGAACATCATGATAGTCTCATTAATGGAACGCACAAGGGAGATAGGTATACTAAAAGCATTAGGCATGAAGAACAGAACCGTTCTATCGATATTCCTAAGCGAATCAGTGATAATCGGCCTTATGGGTACAGCAATCGGTATTGCTTTAGGTTGGGGTCTAGCAAAAGGAGCATCAGAAGTATTATCTGGATTTAGCGGTGGACAGGGGGGATTCGGAGGAGGACAGATGATGACAGGGGGAATGCCCATAACACCAGTTGTGACCACAACAGTACTTCTCGGTGCCTTCGCTTTCGGTCTAATAATAACTATAATATTTGCTCTTTACCCAGCATGGCGGGCTTCAAGACTCAAACCAGTCGAAGCACTAAGATCTGAGTAAATGAGTAGGTGAAAGATATACATAAAATAGTCATAATAATAGGTTTGATCATTCTGAGGAGTGTTCCCTGAAGAGCCTCCTCACCTCGTCGGTTATGTAGGCGCTCATTGATGTGTAGCCGAGTTCTAGGAGTTCCTAGATAAATCTCCTAACCTCCTCCGGGATTGAGACAATGCTTCTCTCGTAATTCCATCCACGACCTGTCTGACGTGCGGTGCATGTAAGTCTGCTATAGTTTTAAGTATGACTTTTCAGTAATGGTTCAATGTGAATTTATCTTAGATTTGATGTGAAACCGGGAAATGGTGCTTTTTGAAGGTTACATAGCGATCTAGAAAAAGTATCTGAAAGATGAAGTTAAGATTCGAGTTGCACGTCCCAGCATTTTAGCCTCCTCTAAAGAGTTGCTTGTTGATTATAAAAATGGGTTAATCGATTGGGAAGAATATGAGAGAAGATTTCGAGATTTCAAATTAAGGAGGATATTATCCTTAGAAAGGATCTGAAAACTGACCGTAACAACTACATTTAAGATGAATCAAGAGTTTTATCAAGTCTTTAGATGATAGTTTTTGCGATAAACTTAGTAACTAAGAGTATAACTGTTTAGCAACCACATTTATGATCTGGTTCTCAATGGGGGATGAGGCTGATTGATTTGTAGGGTGAAAGTTTTTTTGATAGCTATTTTGAATACTATAGGAGAGGTAAACAGAGTTCATGTTCAGTGAAAAATCGGCTGGTTGTGTACTTTTTCAAATAGACCAAGGTGTAATTAAGTACCTTTTACTCCGTTATGGGTTGGGTCACTGGGGTTTCCCTAAAGGAATTATCGAAGTGGGAGAAGAAGAACATGAAGCCGGAATTAGAGAAGTGCAAGAAGAGACCGGAATCTCTAAAATAGTATTAATGGATAACTTTAAGGAGAAAATACACTATCTCTATAAACGACAGGGAAAAAACATCCATAAGGAAGTGGTCTACTTTCTTGCTAAATCTAACGAAAAGGAAGTAAGACTCTCTTTCGAGCACAGTGAATATAAATGGTTCTGCTTTGAAGACGCGTTAAAACAGCTGAGTTTTGAGAATGTCAAAACGGTTCTAAAGAAAGCTCATCAAACGATCTCAACTAAATACTTCAACATTATAAGATAAAGCGTACACAAAGGAGAGACATAATCAGTCACACTATCCCTAAAGATACAGTATTTATAAACTATTTTTTAAAGAAGAATTCTGAAATATGTAAAAAATGTTACTAAATAAATTTCCTGGAAAGAAAAATAATAAAATTCCCTAATACTTCTGGTGAATGAAGGATATGATGAAGATAAAGGTAATCTTTTTTGATTTAGACAACACGCTGATCGATTTCATAAGGATGAAGAGAAAATCGTCTCAAGCCACTGCAAAAGCCATGATAAAAGCTGGATTAAAGATGGATCATAAGACAGCATTCAGGAGACTGATGAGCACATACTTTAAAGTCGGGATAGAATCAGACAGAATATTCACAAAATTCTTAGAGAAAGAGGGACAGTTCGACCATAAGATATTGGCAGCAGCCATAAACGCTTACCTAAAAGCAAAAAATAGGTACTTAAAACCTTACAAAAACGTGAAAGCGACGCTTAATAAACTGAAAAAGATTGGGATCACACTCGTCATCGTCACAGACGCTCCGAAGACAAAAGCTTACCAGCGACTCTTAGCAATGAACATCGAGAGCTACTTCGATTTTGTCATCGCGTTTGAAGATACAGGAAAGAAAAAGCGAGACGGATTCCCACTACGAATGGCAATAGATAAACTCCAAAAGAAGATTCCAAACCTTCAAAATGATGAGATATTGATGGTGGGTGACTCAATAATCCGTGACTTATATCCTGCACAGAAGCTTGGTTTACAGACTGCCCATGCGAAATATGGACAAGTCAGAAAGGAGATGGGTACACCAGATTATGAACTCAGCGACATCAGCGAGATCTTTTCAATTATCAACTAGATCAGTTCATTCCTTTTCTGTAAATTAGGGCTTCAGTCAAGTAATTTCTTGAAAAACTGAGGCTTTTGTGAGGATACTGTGTGCAAAGTTACCTCATTGTTGGATCCAAGAGGATGAGACAAGGTTTAAGACATAATCTGAATTTTATTTTATTAACTCTTTGAATTTTTCGTTAAAAAGCTCTTTGGTCACTGTCGAAGCATGTAACATACCCCTTTTTTCGTCTCTTTTCGTGTAAATTGGAAAGCATCTGACCTTAAGGGTGGAAGGTATCATTCTGGTAAGCCAGTTCCAAGTCTCACCGAGTCGTTTACAATGATTATTCTCATTCTCTAGGAAGACAAGGATGAAGAATGGGCGAATCTTCTCTTGAGTAGCGTAGTCTGCACAACACATTAAGTGACCGATGATGTGATTGATTTCCCATCTTTTCTCTGCTTCAAGAAACGCAAAGAGTCTCTGATTCTTGAACCACATTGAATCCATTTGGAAGATCTTTCCGTGGGTTTTGCGTCTTCGCTCACTCTTCACCTCGAAACCTAAACTCTTCCCAGCTTCGTTAATCCAGTTTACTAACTTTCGGTGCGTAAAATAGGGAATTATACCTACCTCCCAAGTAACTCATTCTTAATCCAGATTCATATAGATTAAAGATAATTTAGTCTAATAAATTAATCATCTTCCAAGATGTGAAGTATATGTTCATTGTAGAAAAGTAGGATCTAACCCTTTACGTGAGATTAGTCTTTTTATTGTGAACTGGAAGGTAACATTCGCTAATATGGAGAGTCATCCTCATCACTTTTCTCTAATGAAAATGATTCATTAAGAAGTTGTAATTGAGGGGGGGATTAAGAATGATTTTTGAGGTATTCTCTCAACGCTTCCCTTATGATTTCTGACATGGTTACGTAGGTTCCATTGGACTTGTTGAAGTATTTCTCGAGTTTGTTGTATAGTCCTTCTGGAATCGTCAGGCTTTTGTATCCTGTTCTTGGCATAATTTTTTCTGATGGAGTAAGGTATTTTATAAACATTTTTCTTTTAAGCTGGTTCTACATATGATAAATGTTGTCGTTTTGAGTTCACTATTTTACAGGTTCAATTTTTTTACTGTACTATAATATTGAGATTGAAACAAAATGTACAGTATGACGTATACTATTCATCGAGGAGCCGGAGTCTAACATTGTGATGATAATTGGGAAAACTTTACTTTTTTACGCATTTGAGAACTGTCAGTCTCAGTTCTGATCAAGTTCAGATTGCTGTGAAGCTGTTAGCTCTTTTCTTATCAATTGACTTTATGAGTTCAATGACAAGGCGGACCGCTTCTTCTGCATCCTTCAAGCTGAATAAACCAACGTGGCTATGAATGTGACGTGTGGGGACTCCTATCACGATGGAGGGACATCCAGCTCGACTGATATGGATACGACCTGCATCGGTACCACCGCTATAGGCATGGCTTAGTTGAAGGGGGATGTGAGCTTCTTTTGCTTTTTTAATTACAAAATTCTTAAGAAGTTGGTTCGGGATCATACTTCGATCATATGTCAGTAATGTGGGTCCTTTCCCCATTTTCGTTGGAGCCTCAGTCTGTTTTATCCCTGGGACATCTCCAGCAATATCAACTTCAAGTATTAAGGCTACATCGGGATCAACCATGTGAGCTATGGTCTTTGCGCCTCTAAGCCCAACCTCTTCTTGGACAGTTGCAGCCTCATAAATAATATTTGGATGGGGGATTTCTGCTTCTTTAATTTGGCGGATAGCTTCCATCATCACGAAAGCTCCTATGCGATCGTCGAAAGCCTTCCCCATGGCAACATTCCTCTTATTTATGAGAGTGAAAGGACTCCATGGAACAGCGGGACTGCCTATTTCTACACCGGTCTCCTCCGCCTCCGTCTTTGAGGAAACACCAATATCAATGTACATGTCCTTACGCTCTACAGTTTTTTTTCTCTCCTCTGCAGATATGAGATGCGGTGGTTTGGCAGATATGACTCCGAGGATACTACTCTTGCTAGTCCGAATGATGACACGTTGTCCTAATAACACTTGATCCCACCAACCTCCGAGGGGATTAAAAGTGAGAAAACCTGTCTTCTCATCTATTCCCGAGATAACAAATCCAATCTCATCAATATGACCTGCCAACAACACACGAGGTCGCTGAGCGGTCCCTTTCACCACATAGGCTACAGTTCCGAGCTTATCTGAGATGATTTCGTCAGCATAGGGCGTCATATATGCTTTTATAATATGAGCAACTTCATACTCGAATCCAGAAGGACCAAAGGATTCAACTAACCTCTTAAAAACATCTAAAGATTTATCATCGAACATAGAATAAAATGATTTAAGGTACAATTTAGAATTATCGCAGTTAATTATGGTTCTAGAGATTGTTTCGTCTTTACGAAATTACCTATAAAATTTTTTACTTCGTTCTTCTTAAATGTTGGTCAAGTAGATGGAATCATCATATGTGATATACGTGAGTATTGACAATCTTTTTAGTAAAAAAGGAATTGTTCCGTTATGTTGAATCAGAATATGTAAATTAATCAGGAGCTTGTTATAAATTATTCTACTCATAAGTAAGGATGTAGCTTAATGTTAAGTTACAGTATCTAGGATTATCGCTTTTTTGTAGCATGATGCATTGAGAAGAGACAGATAATAACTAAAACTATTCCCAT
>JAUWWH010000045.1 GCA_030617005.1 Candidatus Bathyarchaeota archaeon
AGAATTGCAATCCAAAATATTTTTGGAGTGGCAGAATATATGGAAAATTCATAGCCTATCACTGGAGTATCAGCTATTGCCAAGAGAGCATAAGAAAGAAGAATAAAAGATGCTATAGTTGGAATTGCTATAAATCTGTGATATATCTCATACTTCACGTTTTTTTACCTTTTCATATCTTGTAAGTGCATCCAAAATTCCCTATTCTTAAATATCTTCTGATTTTGTATTTTCTGATAAAGTCATCAAATGCATTGTTTGCTAAAATATCATGGGAACAAAGTAAACCTCTATTGTTTATAAAGTTATAACTAGCTTTATATTCAAAACTCATATGACTATATACATGACTATTATCGTGGAAAAATATACCAATATTGTAGAGTTCAGATAACAGTTTTGGTAATAGTTTCTTTGAATTCCCAAGAAGGAGAGTCCAATTATCTCTTAATTTATCTGGTACCAACCAAGCAACCTTTTTTTTTGAATGGTATAATACCGCCATGTCTTGAAGGGATATCAATTTTTCGCAAAATATCTTTCTGGTTTTTTTGTAATGCACTTTCACTGTAAGGCATATCTATACTATATAAATATCCATTTCTACCATGTTTCTTAATGGCAGATAAAATATAATAGGTAGAAGCACCATTTGCAACCCCTGTTTCAACAATTTTATTTGCTTGGATCCCTCTTAGTAAGATATATAAAATAATTCCATCCAGATCTACTGTACCCATCCGTGTCAAATTTTCTGTCTTAATCCTGATATCCTCATGTATGATTAATGCTTCTGCATAATATTCATGAATGTCTCTTTTATCAATCCCTAATAAATCCGATATGGTCTTAATAATATTATCTTGATCATATTCTGTAGGATCGCATGGTTTCTTTTGAGTTATTGTACGCTATACATCTATAATGTGATAAGGGTTCTTAATCATATTCGCAATCGTTCTTAACATAATTTCCGTGTTAATTCCTTCCTACTATCGAAAGTTTCGCCATACGTTTCTATAAACGTCTCAGCGGATTTCTCCCATGTAAACTCTTCTTCAACAGTCTTTTCAGCATTTCTTCCCAATTCTTCTGCAAATTGTTTATTTTCTAGCAAGTACTCAATTCTCAGCAAGTTTATTAACGTCTGGCTCAACCAAAATTCCATTTTTTCCGTCTTCTATTGCTTCAGGGATTCCACCGACAGGTGTTGCTATGATTGGCTTACCCATCGCCATCGCCTCCAAAAGAGCTAAGGAAACACCACCTTCACCCAAGGTAATATGTGTATAAATATCACAGATTGATAGAGGAATAAAAGGGTCATTGACATTCCCTGTGAAAAGGACATAATCGGAGATACTATGATCTTCCGCAAAACTCCTTAACTCATTGGAATAAATCTCTTCTCTTGTTAAAATTAAAAGTATGTCCGGATATTTATCTTTCAATTTTAGAATGGCTTTCATTAATATTTTAGCGCCTTCTGCTTTATAGCTTAGTGCAGTCAAACCAAGTGCTAATAAAATTTTCGATTTTTCTCTTATATTGAATTTTCTATAGAATTTTTTTATGTTATTTTTAGAGACTACTCTTGCTCTAACGCCCGCATAAGTTATCGCGGTTTTTCCAAATCCCAATCCATATATTTTACTTATTTTATCTTTCAATCCTTTCGAGACAAAAGTTACATGGTTGCATTGATATAAAAGGTATTGAAAAAATATTTTGAAGGGTATAGGTAAATCTTTGACTGGCTCAGTATGAAACGTAAAAACTAACTTCATCCATGGAGTTTCTTGTATATAACACCTAGTAAAAGACAATACCAACTTCCTTGAGAATTAATTACTTCAGGTTTTACCCTTCTAAAGACAAG
This sequence comes from Candidatus Bathyarchaeota archaeon, assembly GCA_030617005.1. Taxonomy (GTDB): domain Archaea; phylum Thermoproteota; class Bathyarchaeia; order RBG-16-48-13; genus JAUWWH01. The sequence goes on from JAUWWH010000045.1 coordinate 1,880, forward strand.
AAAAGCCCTTATTGAGAATAAAAATCGACTCCCTTTTACCTTGTAGTTCTCCGAATCAGTACCCTCTCTAAAGATAATACTAACTTCAAAACCTTTCATCTTTAGTGCACCAACTAAATTGATAAGATATGTCTTAATCCCTCCACCTAGACTATTTTTCCAATAGTTCATGATGATGACTAAGCTATTGACGCATATATCCCCCTAGTCTCTTTAGCAATGTTCTCCCAAGTAAACCGCTTCGCATACTTCAATATCTTCTCTCTGTCCCAGTCCTTGTCTAATGCGATTAAGATCTTTTCTGCCAAGCCTTTCGGATCGGCGGGTTCACAAAGCAAACCATAATCTTCAGAAGTGATTATCTCAGGAACCCCACCAACCTTAGTTCCTACAAAAGGCAAACCAACCCCTAACGATTCAAACATAACCGTGGGATTACCTTCGCTAAGGCTTGGTAAAACAAATAAATCAGCAGCATTCATCCAGAGTGAAATCTCACAATGTATTTTTGCACCCACAAGCTTAACATAATTTTCCAAGTTTAATTTTTTGATTTGTACTTTCAAATCTCTCCTTAATATTCCATCCCCAATAATTATGCATAGGATATCTTCTCTATATTTTTCGAGATCTTTAACGGCTTCAATTAAATGTCTATGCCCTTTAATGGGATAGAGATTAGCAACGTTCAAAATTATCTTTTTGTCAAGGGGTAAATTCAATCTTTGCCTAATATTGGCATTATCCATGAGTGGGTAGAATAATTTTGAACTGAAACCGTTTGGGCTGACAGAAAGTTTATTCTCATTAACTCCTAATTTTTCAACTAAGATTTTTTTGTTACTCTGGCTTACAGTTATTACATGAGAAGTTTGATTCAAAACCCATTTAATCTTTCTCTCCCATCCTTCATCTCTAAAAGGCAAATCATAAACATCAAACCCGTGAGCAGTTATAACAACGGGAACATTAAATTCCTCTCCAAGCTTAACACCAGCATAACCATATGGGTAAGTGAAATGAGCGTGGATCAAATTGAATTGAATCCCCTTTTTTTTAATTATTTTCTCTGTCTTCTTTGCTAATTTATCTCCTAAGGACTTGTTTTTTCCATCAGTAACAAAATATAATAAAGAAACTAAATGAACGTTAACATTTTCTGGTTTTCCTTTCAAATTCAAAAGATTATTCTTAGAATACCTTCCAACATTGAGTAGAAATCTGCCAATTGGAAAATACTTGGAAATTTCGGCTAGATAGTTATGGCGGACTAGGACATTTATAGATTCAACATATTTAGCGGTAGCCTCAACAGCTCCTTTAACAAAAAAGTCATATCGGTGAGGCAAGACGAGAATTTTCAGATTATCTTCTGATCTTTCACTTATCAATTGCTGTTCCCATTATTTTCACTATTTTTTCGCTTGCTTTTCCGTCTCCGAATTTGTGAGCATAAACATGGCTTTTGGGTTCAAACTCTCTGATTGCTCTTGAAATTTTTTCTTTATCTGCACCAACTAAAATGTTCCAGCCGTCATCCACTATTTCAATCCACTCTGTTCTATCCCTTAGGGTAATGCATGGAATCTTTAAAAAGTAAGCTTCTTTTTGGATACCTCCAGAGTCTGTCAGAATCTTCTTAGCATTCTTCTCTAAAACAAGTATGTCTAAATAGCTAACAGGTTTGATTAATAAAACATTATCCAACTTTTTTAGAGTATCGAATATTTCGTAAGCTTTTAAATACTTTAATGTGCCTGGATGAACGGGAAAAACTATCAATTCTTCGCTTTCTGCAAAAGCATCTGAGATGCTCCCTAAACTTTTCTTATCAGCGTTCTCGGCTCTGTGAATTGTAGCAAGGAGATATTCTTTTGGTTTTAATTCTAATTCTTCTAAAATTTTAGAGTTTCTCTCAGCAACTTTAATGTTGTGGAGGAAAGCGTCGTACATAACGTCACCAGTTAAATGAATATTTTTTAACCCTTCGTTATGGAGGTTTTTCACAGCTGTTTTTGTGGGTGCAAAGAGTAAGTCACTAATGTGATCAGTTATAACTCTGTTGATCTCTTCGGGCATTTTCTTGTTAAAACTCCTTAAACCAGCCTCGATGTGACCGATTTTGATTTGAAGTTTCGCTGCAGCTAAAGCTCCCGCTAATGTTGAATTTGTATCACCGTAAACTAAAACTAGGTCTGGATTTTCCTTTAATAAAACTTGTTCTACCTTTTTGAGCATCTCACCTGTTTGGTAACCATGGCTACCGGAACCAACTCCTAAATAATAATTGGGCTCTGGAATGTTTAACTGTTCAAAGAAAATTTTATTCATCTCATAGTCGTAATGCTGATCTGTATGAACGATGATTTCTTGCACATTGTTCTTTTCTATTTCCTTTGAAACCTGACTCATCTTAATAAACTGTGGCCGTGCACCAACAACTGTTACGATTTTAAACATTTCAGTCAAATCTATTCATATTCGGTTTTTCCTTGATTTCCTTGAAACTTTGCGGATAATTTTCGATGAACCAGATCATAAACTTGGTGATGTCGCATTTCTCTTCTAACAATCTTTTTCTTTTATCTTGCCATTCTCTCTTTAGATTAGGCTTTTGAATCAGCTCTTCGGCTTTTCTGATTGCCTTTTTTGAATCTCTGATGTTGAATATGAGATCATATTTCTTTTCTAACTCGATAAAATTACCCATGTCTTTTTTTCCAACAAATGAATTACTCCTTATTATGGGCGTTCCTAATATTGCTGCCTCTGTTGCCATAGTTTGAGTGTCGCATACGAAAAGCTTAGCATAATAAAGAACATCGTGGATCCTAGTCTTCGGAATTTTCAGTTTATATCTCTCTATCTCTTTAGGTACTACTCCTTCAAAAGATATAAAAACATTGGTGTATTCACTCAACATTTTAACAAGCTTTATCTTATCTCGCAGACTAAAGCTCCATATACCATAATCATGAGTTGCATCAAAATCATTAAATCTTATTAGAGCATAGTTCTGATTTTTCTTCAACTCAAGTAAATCATAGATGTCTTCGTTAGGTCTGTAATAGTCTGGATGTAAGTAAGCGAGTTCTTTGTAACTGTTTATCTTGATCTGTCTTGATCCAAGGTCATCGAGAAAGGATTTAGGGGTTATTATTGCGTCAACAAAAGGTATAAATATTTTATATTGAATGGAATAAAAAGAATTAATTCTAGGTTCAGAATCTGTGAAAATGACGCAAGGCTTCCTCAGGAAATTTGATGAAAAAACACTATAAACTCCAAAACCAGTTATTATGTCGGGCTCAAATCTTAACTGTTTAAAGGTAGCTTTTAAAACGTCAAGAGGTAGGTTTAAGATCTTTCCAATTTTTGATCTTGCAGGTTTGGAGTATGGAAAATATTCAAATCCTAGTTCATTAAGAAGTTCAAGTGTTTCTCCGTAATCCCGAGCCAATAGTATAACTTCGTATCCTCTGTTTTCTAAACTTTTAGCAATGTTCTTGTAAAAATGTACTTGTGATGGTGTGTTTAAGAAGATTCCAACTCTCAATAATCTTCACAACTATGCTAACCAGAAGCCCTTTTCAGTTTTTTTCTAGATATGTATTGAATGTGATGAATTCCATGTTCACATCTAATATTGTATTGCATAATTAGTTATACTTCTCAAATGTGAAATCAAGTGTCAATCTTAATTCTTTTATCCATATTATCCATCTGCATATCATAGAGCATTGCGAATGATAGGAATTGTATTCCGATGATGAAGATCAGTAGAGAAAGTACTCCTCTTACGAATAGGCTTCCTCCTAAAATATATTTATAATGTAAAGCGTATACTCCAGTTATGAAGCCGATGGGTGTTAATATGATCCCAAGAATGTAAAAGAAGACGAGAGGATTGAAGCTTAAGATTATATACTTCATCTTTAACCTCCAGAAGAAGTTTTTAAGAAGCATGAGAGATATTTTAACTATGTATGTACTATACTTTATTGAAGATTTTTCGCTTCCATATCGCGCAGGCACGGGGACATCAACAACTCTTAATCCATAAACATTTAGCTTCACTAAAATATCGTTACAGTAACCATACCAAGGATAGATTGAATCAAGTTCTAACCGCTCTAAAGCATTTCTTGATATGGCAGTGTAACCGTTTTGAGGATCCATTATCTGCCAGTAGCCTGAAGCTATCTTAGTTAGAAAAGTTAGAATTGAGTTTCCGAAAAACCTCCACTTCCCCATCCCTATTCTATATCTTGGACTCAATAGTCTATTCGCTTTAACATAGTCAGCTCTTCCATTAATGATTGGTTCTAAGAGATCTGGTAGGAAAGAAGCGTTCATCTGGTTGTCTCCAGCCATAACAACAGCGATATCCATTCTATCTTGAAGAGCCTTCTTATATCCAGTGACTATAGCAACCCCTACTCCTCCATTTTCTTCGTGTTTCATGCAAATAATTCTAGGGTCTTCCTCTGCGATCTTTCGCATTACCTCGTAAGTTCTGTCAGGGGATCCGTCGTCCACCGCATATATTCTGTCAACATATTCTGGGATGGACGAAAGAGTCTCCTCGATTAACTCTTCTTCCTTGTAAGCTGGAACAACTACAGCGATCTTTTTGTTCTTATACAAATTTGAACTAAGCCACTATGTTCATATTTAATTCCAGCCTGAAGTGTTATTGGCATTGGTTATGCCTAAATATCTAGCGAAGTTTTTATCCAGATTCCAAGCTGAAGCTTCTTCATATCCCCAGCTTACGGCTATCCTGCTTATTTTCCCTGCAAGGTTGTAACCTGTTTGGGTAATCCGCATTAAAAACTTGCTTTTAAGCGTTTTTAAGAGTTTACATACTATGCGGCTGATGATTAGGGCTAGCTTTGAACTTTGAATTATGTCCACGCATCTTATCGTCAAATCTATAATACTTCTCTCAATCTTCGGTAAAACCCTGTACCATACATGTTTCCTCACCGCTTTCCTCTTTAAATGAGCCAACCAATCCCCAGTCATCAAACGCTTCAAATCATTATTATAACTCATCATAATCTACTCCATAACATAATTTCATCAT
>JAUWWH010000095.1 GCA_030617005.1 Candidatus Bathyarchaeota archaeon
TAACTTTACAAGAAATAATTGTAAAAAATCTCCAAGTAGCTTGTTCTTCTCCTCTATAAAAAAGTTCTTTTCAAAGGTAGGTTTATATCAAAATACATCTTTTTTAGATGTTGTACTTATGCAAGTTAGTCGTTAAAGTACGATATCTGAATATGCTGAATTTTTTTGAATAAATAGAATAGGTATGGTGAAGATAAAGTTTGGATTACATAATTTTCTGTCATTATTGTAATCTTGAGCCATATTATTACCTTGCTTAAGATATAAAAAATGCACTTATTGGAAGAATCAGAAAAAACGCATCAGAACGTTGAGTAGTACTGAATAGTATCTGTATAGAATAAAAAAGATTGATATAGCGGGCCTGGTGGGATTCGAACCCACGATCTCTGGCTCTCCCCTATTATTATAATCGGAGGCCAGCGCCTTATCCAAACTAAGCCACAGGCCCTTATGATGACTTTATATCAAAGGTTAATGACTAAATACTTGAGTTTGATAAGTTTCTTTAAGAGTTCCCTTGGAATAGTGCTGTCTTAGATTGTCTTCTGTTAGAATAGTTGATCTATGAGGTTAAAGTTCTTATCTCATAGCTTTGACTATATCAAGAAGAGCTTTACGTGGGTCTCTTGCTTTAACTATACCGCTCGCTATAAGGATACCTTCTGTTCCAAGGTTTAATGCTGCAGAAACATCAACCCCTTTTGTTATTCCTGCTCCACATAGAATTGTAATTGTGGAATTCACTTTCCTGACAAGGGATACTGTATCTGTTACAACTTCAGGTTTAGCCTTAGATACAGGTATACCCGTTCCGATAAGTTCAGGTGGTTCTATTGCAACGATATCAGGTCTAAATGAAGCAACTTTCGCTGCCACTTCAGGCGTATTTGCACATACAACCGATATTAACCCCAATTCTTTAGTTCTCTGCACGATTGATTGAACCTCTTCTAAGGGTAACTTTCTTTCAGAGTGGTTTATCAAAGTTCCGACAGCTCCAGATCCTTTGATAGCCTCTGGTAGGATGTGTCCCGTGTGGCTTCCGGGAGAAATGGGGTCTATGTGTTGTGCGAAAACGGGAATGGAAACATTTCTAACTATGGTTGTTATATCCGTGTATTGGGGTGCTACTGCTATGTAGATTCCTGATTCGATACTTACTACCTCAGCAGTCTTTGAGAGTGTTAATGCACTTTTTCCGGTTCCTTGTAGATAAGTTTTAAAGTTCACTATTACTATGGGTTTCCGTATTTTCATCTTAATAGTCCTCTTTCGTTTGCTCAAAAAATATTCGTTTCTTGTATTAAAACGTTAAAGTATCTTTAACTTCATATTAATTCTTCTGTAATCATGCCATAAGATACTGGTAAGAAATCTGATACATCCTTTATTTTGAATCGAGTTTATATCAATTCAACATACATTGAAAAATATGTGCTAAGATGCGGTTTTTAATAGACTAATCAAATGCAGTGGTTGTATTTACTTATTTGCTTCTGGAATGTAATAATATTCGCCAATACTTTTCTGGTACCTATCTAGACGAGAATCTTCCTTATTTACGCGAGGTCGTCCTGTGTTTAGATCCCGTCGGAATGTTATGCCCATAATCTTTAAGAATGAGTTCATTCCATCCCTTAGGTTTTTAGGTGAATGAGCATACCCATGTAAACCTGGTTCTCCATCGAAAACCATGATTCGGTCAGCTATAAAATCTTGAGCTGCTACATCATGTTCAGCCACAAATGCAATTACTCTATAGTTCTCTACATTTCGACGGATAGTTCGTGCAACAGCTAAACGTTCCTCAACATCAAGATAAGCACTTGGTTCATCGATTAGATATAACTCTGCCTTCTTAGAGAGACAGGTGGCTATTGCAACTCTTTGTAATTCTCCTCCACTAAGTTTATTTACGGTTCTATCAAGCAATTTTTCTAGACTAAGCGGTCGAATCATTTCTGATTTAAATTGACTTGAGTCAAAATGATCCTTTACAATAGCTCTTAAAATAGACTCCACGGTATCATCTTGATCTGCGGTGATATATTGAGGTTTGTAGCTGACACTCATCTTCAATGAGTTTTTGTTACCCTTATCCGGAGTCTCTAAACCAGCAAGTAGCTTAATGAAGGTTGTTTTACCAATCCCATTTGAACCAAAAATTCCGATTACTTCTCCTTTATGTATTTTACACCCTTCAACTTCAAGAGTGAAATCTTGGTATGTCTTTTTCATTCGTTGCCAACTTAGGACGATGTCATCTACGTTCCATGAGATAGTTGGAGGTTTGATGTGGAAGCGGATTATGTTTTTCCTGAAACGGATGTTTTCGTCAGGTATGTAACCATTAAGGTAAATGTTTATCCCAGCCCTTACACCTTGGGGGTGACAAACTACTCCATAACTCGCTGGTTCTCCGTAGAGGACACTGATTTGATCAGAGAGATAATCTAAGATTGTAAGATCATGTTCAGCTACTATAATTGATTTCTCACTTTCCTTAAGGCTTCTAATGACTTTAGCTACTGCGATCCTCTGTTGGACGTCCAAATAGCTGGAAGGTTCATCAAAGAGATAAACTTCTGCTTCTCGACAAATGGCTGTAGCAATAGCTAAACGTTGAAGTTCTCCTCCACTTAAATTTTCAACTTGCCTATTTTTTATGACTTCAAGTTGAAGCTTTTGTGAAATCTCATCAGCCTTGTTCCTTTCATCAACTCTATCTAAAATATCCCTAACTCTACCTGAAACAATCTTTGGAATTCTGTCAACATATTGAGGTTTGTGGACTACCTTTAGCTTCGCTTTTTTTATTTTCCTAAAGAAATCTTGGAGAACAGAACCACGATAATATTTAATTATGCTTAACCAATCAGGTGGATTCGCAAATTCTCCAAGGTTAGGTTTAATCTCTCCAGCCAGAATCTTTAGCGCAGTACTCTTCCCAATGCCATTCTTCCCGATTAAGCCCAAAACGATACTTGGTTGAGGAATGGGAAGTCTATATAGTTTGAACATATTCTTACCAAACCTGTGGGAACAATCACGTTCCAACTCATTTGGAAGATTGATAATAGATATAGCTTTGAAAGGACATTTTCGAATGCAGATTCCACATCCACTGCAGAGTGTTTCAAAGACAGTTGGTTTCTTTTCTCCCTTTTCGATTTTAATGGCGTCGATTCGGCTTCTAACCATAAGACAGAACTTAATACAGATAGTTCCACAATCATCAGGTCTACAGCGATCTCTTTCCAGAATAGCTATTCGAACCAATCAACATTACCTCAAGATTACAGAGACCATTATTTTTGTAATAAACTCTCAAATTTATAAAGAACATTTTCTTAAATATTCTGATAAAAAAAGTGGAATGAAGTATAAACGACCAGATAAGTGACTTTTACCATTCTTCCTCTTCTTCCTCCTCGTTCCACTCTTTCCATTCCTCATCTGTATCTTTATCTTCCATTGTATTACCTCCCTCATCTAAATGAAGTAAGCTTAAGGTTACTAGGGAGGTATAAGGTTTAAAAAATGTGTTGGATAATAACGAAGAGAAGCACCATTTTATATATAAAACAAGAGAACCCGTGAAGTAAATATTAAAACTCCGTATAGTTACTAGGTAAAGGTATCATCTACATTGAAAATTATTGCGTACAATTCTTTTACGTATTTTTTCAGAAAAGGGCGATAAAAAAAAAGTTATCATTTACTTAATTATTTGCTTCTTACTTGGCGATCTTGTGATAATGTCACTTAATACTTAAAATGAGGGGGAGTAATGATATAGGTTAACCTTGATTTCTAAATTATTTATGATATAAATGTTTAATTGTAAAAAAAAGAATTGTTCTCAATAATCAACCACATTAAAATTGTTCCTCTGTCAATATTGTTCTCTGCCATTGTTTCCAATTCTAATTTCGAAATTTTAAAGATCTTACCTAACTCCTCAACTTTGTTTTCCTTCAGTATTTCTAAGACACTATTATCTCGTATCCCTGGAATGAATTTATCAATTTTCTTTTCAGTTTCCTCTGCTTCTTTCTGACTTGACGTTATCATTAGTATAGCAAGTTGGGTTGATGTAGGCATATAACCTATCATTTTAATAGCTTTATCAATTTGTCTTTGACCTGAAGCGTAGAGTAAGGTTTCCATTTCAAGAGCGTCAGAGATGTTCCTTCCCTGCTCAAAAGCTTTCAAAGCGTTTATGGTAGCGAAAAAAAGATGCTTCTTTCCTGCTATGTGATCAGCATTAAAAATTTGAATGAGGGTTGGTGCCATTCCTATTCGTATATTCTTTAAAAATGCGTCAATATCATCAATGATGACCTCTTTGAATCCAAGAATTATTACGAATCTGTTAAACTTTTTTATTTTCATCATATTACTACATTCCAAAGTTCTCTTACAAATCTCTCAATAATTGATGAATCGAACCCCATCTCTGTTAAATCGTTTTTTACTTTCTCCAAAGTCCCTCCTTCACCAATATTCTTATTTACAATCCACTGCACGGTTTCATGGAATTCCCAAGGAAATACAATCCAAGCTCTAGTCTCTTTTATATAGTAATCGGGCAGAAGGCAACTCCAAGGTTTATAGAATATTGTAAGAGTTCTGATTTCCTTAGCTTTCTTTAATAGATGCTCATAAACGAGATGAAGGCTTTTCCCAGAATCTGCAATGTCATCAACTAATAGAATTGTTTTGCCTTCTATTGGTGTGGAGATAGGCTGGGTTATTTTAGGTTTGTTCCTCTTCTTTTTTGAATATTTATAAAATTCCACACGAACACTCGCTAAATTAGGGTTGTCTAAGAGGTCAGAAATAATTCTTGATGGAATTAATCCCCCTCTTGAGATTCCTACAATAACCTCGGGTTTGAATCCACTCTCATTAACTTTTTTTGCTAATTTAATAAGGTGTTCATAATTTTTATTCCAGCTTAAGACGGTATATCTCTGTTTCTGTTGCATTTTCAGTTCACTTTAAATAATGAACATTACTTTTCTTACCTTGAAGCAATTTAATAATTCATGATAATGTTTCAATTTAATACATGAAACCAAGATGATTTTGTAACTTCAAAGGGAGTTTGAATTTCTTA
>JAUWWH010000101.1 GCA_030617005.1 Candidatus Bathyarchaeota archaeon
TCTAGACACCTCGAAGAACCTACGAGGAGATAGGATGCAGTGCCCATCGATCCAGGGAGGAGGACTGGTTGACCTACAGAGCGATATGTTTTTGGGATATCTAGATGTCCGGGTGGCAGAGCTCTAGTAGCACCCTTCCGATGAACGTAGACTTTTTGATCATTACCATCAATGTTATGATTCTCTATTTTTGCCATATTATGGGCTACATCATAAATCAAATGAAGACCTAAAGTTTCAGCTGACTTGTGAAGAACATTCTTAAAGGTCTGCCTTACCCAGTGAGTTATCATCTGTCGGTTAGTCCAAGCATAATTAGCAGCACATGACATAGCGGCATAGTAATCCTCTGCCTCTTGATTGTTCCCTGGAGCACATGCGAGTTCTCTATCTGGAAGTTCTATATGATACTTGCGAGAAGCTCTTTCCATAACATGAAGGTAATCGGAACAGACTTGGTGACCAAAACCTCGACTTCCAGTATGAATCATAACTGTGACTTGGCCCTCATATTCAACCCCAAATTGTTTAGCAACCTTTTCATCATATATCTTATCAACGAGTTGAATTTCAAGGAAATGATTGCCTGAACCAAGGCTTCCTAACTGGGGTATTCCCCGCTTTTTAGCTATCTTCGATACTTTTACAGGATCTGCTTGAGTCATGCATCCATTTTCTTCACATCTTGCGGAATCTTCATCCCATCCATAATCTTGATTTATTGCCCAATCTACGCCTTCAGACATAACTTTGTTCAATTCGCTTTCAGTTAATCTAATCCTCCCACGGCTTCCTAAACCCGAAGGGATATACTTAAATAAAGTGTCTAAAATGCGGGGTAATTCCGGGTATACATCTTTCCGGGTGAGATCCGTTCTAAGTAAACGAACACCACAGTTTATATCATATCCTACACCACCAGGGGAGATTATACCCTCCTCATAATCGAAGGCAGCGACACCGCCAATAGGGAAGCCGTAGCCTTGATGACCATCGGGGAGGGTTATAGCATACTTATAGATGCCTGGTAGACAGGATATGTTAATGCATTGCTGAAGAGTTCGATCTTGAGTGATGTTATTAAGAAGAATTTCATCTGCATAAATGCGTACAGGAACTCTCATTTGAGACCTGTGCTCTTTAGGGATTTCCCAAATGTGTGAATCTATTTTCTTCAAAGGAATCTTTGGTAGGTTCCGCATCTTCCATCTCTCTGAGTTTATTGATTTAGTATTTTTTAAGTTACCTTTTCAGTTCTACCTGAACCTATTGATGACAATAGATCAAGTTATTACTTGAACTTAAAGTTATAATTCGTCTCTTGTAGTTGTTTTCAGAATATTATAAAAAAATAAGATAAATACTAAAGGTACGCTTTTTCCTTTCTGTATTCTTAGTTATCATCATGATAGTTTGGTGATAACTTTATAATATAGCATCTAAAAATTTTTATGGATATTGTATGATATTACTGTTGATCACAGATTCCTCCTCCAACAGTTATAGTTTTACCAGTCACGTAATCAGATAGGTCAGTAACGAGAAATTCTATTACTTTTGCACAGTCTTCGATTGTTCCTTCTCGTCTCAAAGGGATATTATCTGCCATGTGACTCCGGTCACCTAGTCTACCTGTTCGGATTATTGCTGGTGCTATGCAGTTGACGTTGATGTTGTAGGGTCCAAGGTCTTTCGCTAAAGTACGGGTGTAATAAATGATCGCAGCTTTTGCGGTTCCATAAGGGAAGTATCTGCCACTAGCGACGATTCCAGCTGATGATGCAACGGTCACGATTTTTCCAGATTTTTGTTTTTTCATGTATGGGGCGACTGCCATGCAGGTATAGATACAAGTCATCAAGTTATTATTGAGTACTCGTATCAAGGTATCCTGTGGACAATTCGATGGAGTCGCAGTTGTAACAATATCTTTAGCACCAACTCCAATCTCATCCGCAAACTTGGTGGTTCCCCCACCCGCGTTGCAGATAACTATATCAAGTTTATCCATCTCACTAATGATCTGATCTACTGCTTTTCTTGTCGCTTTCCGATCAGTCAAGTCAAGTTCTAATCCTATAGACTTAACTCCTAACTTCCTACACTCATCCATAACCGTGGATGTGGTCATCTGCGTCCTCTCGAATTCATACACCTTAAAATTCTCTAAATTCCTATCAATGATGGCTATATCAGCGCCGAGTTCAGCCAGTCGCAGGGCATAACCTTTTCCCAGACCACGAGCTCCACCCGTTATCAGAGCCACTTTCCCAGCTAGTTTCTTCTCAACCAAACATCTCACCTGGTATTAAAAAAATGAAGAAGAGCACTATTTAATCTTCAATCTTTTAATTTCTCATTAATAAAGAGAATGAATACGTACAATTAAAAGATAGTTATGATTTACAACATATGCTTATTTGTAATTTAGAGAAATAAACATGATGTTTAAGTTAAAGAAATAAAAATATGATGCCGTCATGTTCATTCAAGCTTAGTATTTAAACGAGGAGAGTAAATCAATCAAAGAAAAAAAGTGATGAAATGTAATGTTCCTAAATAAGGATGAAGAGAGGATGCTGCAAGGTGAATATGGCATCATCGTCCAGAAGTCAATGAAGATTCTCGTTACGTTAGGCGATGTCTTTGGAGCTGAAAGAATGGCTAAAGTTAAGAGTGTACACGTAAATGGAATCTCATATAAGAATATTGGAGACCCTGCTTTAGAGTTTTTAGAAGAATGGGCGGACAATGGAGCTAAAACACGAGTCCACACGACGATAAATCCCAGCGGTATGGACATGGAACGTTGGAGAGAGTTTGGAATAAGTGAAGCTTTTGCAAATAAACAAATTCGCATAATTAATGCATTTAAAAGAATGAAGACCTGTAAATCACTCAGTTGTACACCCTACCTTATCGGTAACAAACCACAATTAAACGATCATATTGCGTGGGCTGAATCTTCAGCTGTAGCTTTTGCAAACTCGATTCTAGGAGCAAAAACAAATAGAGAGGGGGGACCTGCGGCTTTGGCAAGCGCTATTACAGGGAGAACGTCAATGTTTGGGTATCATCTGGATGAAAATAGGAACCCAAGTCACGAAATCTACATAAACGAACCAGTTAATGGTGTGCTAGAGCATAGCACTCTTGGATACCATGTGGGAAAGAAACTTGGACATTGCATACCATTCTTTAAAAATTTGAAAAAACCAAATATAGATGAGTTAAAGGCTCTAAGTGCAGGTTTAGCCGCTTCAGGTTCAGTTGCATTATACCATATCTATAATGTGACTCCGGAAGAGAAAAAATTCAGAGATAAGAGCTACGAAAGAATCGATATAAGAAAGAGAGATTTAACAGAAACTCTAGCAGAGCTCTCTGTTGAAGAAGGAAATGAACACATTTGCATTGGTTGTCCACATTGTAGTATGAGAGAAATAGCTGAGATAGCTCGCAGAGTGGCTGGTAAAAAAGTGAAGTGTGAACTTTGGGTCTTTACTTCAAGCATAATTTGTAAAGAAGCTAAACTAAAAGGATACTTTGATATAATAGAGCAAGCAGGAGGAAAGATGATCAGTGATACATGTATGGTTGTATCACCAATGAGAGCGATGGGGGTACGAGGAGTGATCACAAACTCTTGTAAAGCTGCGCACTACATCCCAAACACTTGCGAGATCCCAGTGACTCTTAAAAATGTAGATAATTGTATAAAGGTCGCGCTTGGAAAATGAAAAAACTAAAGTTGTATGGTAGAGGAATCATTCCCGGAAGGGTTCAAGGTGAGGCTATAGTAACGTCTCAACCTATCTCCTTTTTTGGGGGGTTTGACCCTGAAAAGGGGACGATTATAGAGAGAGGACATGAACTGAAAGGAATGAACGTCACAGGGAAAATACTGATCTTTCCACGAGGTAAGGGAAGCACTGTAGGATCATATGTAATCTACTCAATGAAGAAGAAAGGAACAGCACCTGCCGCAATTATTAACATTGAAACCGAACCGATAATAGCTGCAGGATGCGTAATAGCAAACATTCCGCTGATAGATAAATTAAATGAGAATCCAATAAAAGTCATAAAAACTGGAGATTGGGTTGAAGTTTTCGCAGATGAGGGTATAATAGAAGTGAAAAGAGAAGAATAAAGTTAGTTAGAATGAGAATATTGTCACTGAAACGTTACTATCTATAGTTCTCCATATCCCTTACCATTAAGATGTTTAAAAGGGGTTATTGTCCTTAATTCACTATCTTAGAACCCTTAAGTAAATATAAAACGCGTGTTATTAGATGGCATCAACTTTTTTAAACAAATAAAAGATGGCTCGTTTATGGGTTGTCAACTGCCATCCATATAGTTTAGGGTAATCATAGTCACCCTCATCGTTAAAGTAAGGTCGAATTAGAAGATCCGAACCAACTTTTAATGCCAATTTCATGATTTCAGGGATCATTTCAGGGGGAGGACGAATTGCGTAGATTAGATCAGCTCCAACATAAAACGTCAATTGAGGTTCAAAGATGTCATCATAGACAGGTTCTAGTTCGACGCATTCCTCTTTTATAGTAGCAAGTTTCACTCTGTCAATATCCGTAACGATGACACTAACAGACGGTAATAATTCCTTCAGACGCACAGCTACAAATGGATACGCACCGACACCAATTTCAACTACCCTCTCAACGTTACTGTAATTTTTTATTACAAAGTCAACAAAGTCTTCGGTATCAAGAAGCCTCAAAGAGGATAAACCCCAAAGCTAGTATGAAAAGGGGTTATTTGAGTTTTTTTGACCACTTGGGTTCAAAGAGAGGTTTTTCGCTATTGGACCTCTCTCTTGACCGACGGAGTTCTTCAAGCATAAGTTTCTGTTCGATACTAGCAACCA
>JAUWWH010000132.1 GCA_030617005.1 Candidatus Bathyarchaeota archaeon
AACCTCTTCGGTACTCCTAGTAGCAGGGTCTCCATCAAAAGCAGCTTGTATATCTCCTTTAAGATAAACTAAGATAAACTCTTATCGTAGGAAGCTGTTCAAGGAATTCCTTCACAACGAGCTGTGATCTTCTAATACAGACATCTTCGGGACACGTCTCGATTTTTCGACATATATATTTAAGGCTTCTATCTATTTCCCATACAAACTTATCAGTAATCAAGTTTAGAGTATTATTCAAGAAAGATCGGATGTTGGATATAATGATCTGTCTTTTTCCATAATAACCTGGAAAAAGAATGGTTAAAAGATGTTCTAGAACATCAATGACAATATCTTTAGATGGAAGATCCTTTCCTTCCAGATAGTTCAGGCTGTCGTATTTCTCATAATTTTTTAGTATCTCATCAACAAGTTTAGGGATCACTTTCTCGACCCAATTTTCTTCCAAGACTTCTTGTTTTCTCAGTACCAAGTCAAGCATATGTTCCGAACTCCAAGAATAATTTGCATTAATATCTCAGATTTTCAGGTCTTGCTCTTTCTCAATTTTTTTTTATTTGTATCTATATGCACAGTTTATCCCCTTCTACGATTTTTGAAATAAGGTTGTACTAAGGTATCGTTCCCCAGTATCTGGTAAAATTACAACAAGAAGTTTCCCTTCATTTTTTGGTCTTCTCGCTACTTCAAGGGCTGCAAAAACAGCTGCTCCAGATGAAATACCTACCAATAATCCTTCCTTTTTGGCGAGAAGACGTGAAGTTTGGAACGCGTCTTCATCTTTTACTTTGATTATTTCATCTACAAGTTCTAGTCTTAGAATATCGGGGATGGATCCTGCTCCTATACCTTGTATTTTATGTGAACCTGGATTACCCCCACTCATAACAGAGGAGTTGTAGGGTTCTACCGCGATAGTGAAGAAATGGGGTTTAAGAGGTTTTATGTATTCTGCTACACCTGTTATTGTTCCACCGGTTCCTACTCCTGCAACAAAAATGTCAACTTTTCCATCGGTACTGTTCCAAATTTCTGGAACCCGTTGTCTCCCGATGGATCTTGGGATTAGCTAAATTCTTGAATTGTTGAGGAACAAACGAATTTGATATCGTGTCTGCAAGCTCTTCAGCCTTGCTAATGGCACCCTTCATTCCCTCCTTACCCGGAGTGAGGATGAGTTCAGCGCCATAAGCCTTTAAAAGTTTTTGGCGTTCTAAGCTCATCGTATCTGACATAGTCAAGATGAGACGATAGCCTCTGACGGATGCAACCATTGCAAGACCTATTCCAGTATTTCCACTAGTAGGTTCGATGAGTACGGATTTTTTGTTGATTAAACCCAGTCGCTCAGCCTCGTTGATCATACTGAGACAAATTCGGTCTTTTATACTACCTCCTGGATTTCTTGATTCAAGTTTTGCAAGGACAGTGCACTCTAGATCTGATGTTACGCGCTTTAAGTTAATTAGAGGTGTAGTCCCGATGGTTTCTAGTACAGAATTGAATATCTTCTTCATCACAAACACTTCAATATAACATCGCATCGTTATAATAGGACTTATAAATCTTACTTCAGAATAAAAGTCTGATAAAGATCCCACAAGAGATGTAGACGCCCGGGTTGTGTTCAGCATAACAAAATAGGAAGGGAATAACGTCATATTCTTAAAAGAGATATTTGTTTGTCTTGGGCAGCATAAACTTTCATGATCTGTTCAGATTCAGCCACATATTTAACATCTACTTCAATATCTTTAGGTGCATCGGAGTATCTGACCGTGATCCCTGCCGCTTTTTTGATCACAGTTTCACTAGCAATTCCCTTCACTAGAGTTATCGGGCCCATGTAGTCAACAACCTCAAAGTAGTGAGTCCTCTCTCGTTTGGAAATATTGAGGAGTGTTTGATTTTCCATTTCGTTTCTCCCGACAACGATCTTACATCCTTCAAATCTGAAGTGTCTTCCCAGTTTTAAGAGAGTTACATCCTTCAATGTTAAAGCGTTATTGTACTTCAGAAAATCCTTGAGTTTCAATGCAAAATGAATATCCGTTAGTAAGCATCCACCAGACGGACAAGGGTAATCTTTGATATTTAATTCCTCAGCTAAAGACATTTGTGGTAACCTCCTTCTGCCTTGAATCGAAAAAAGTTTTTCCCTATCGACAAGTCCACTCTTCTCAAATTCGGTTTCAGGAAGTAGTTTTGCTGATAAAAGCCTCAGAACCATATTTTTTAACCCAGCCTCTCTGTCTATTAAGAGCATAATGTCTTTTCTCTGAGAAAACGGCCTTTGGTTTAGAACTTCACCTGTTACAACAGTATCAGCCTTTATTGTTCGAGCTAACTCCTTAGCTTTCCTGAACATTAGTATTCTACAATCAATACAAGGGTTCATCTGGCTTCCGTAACCATGAGGAGGATCAATTAATAGATCCAAATATTCTTGACCTAGAAATACGCTATGGAGCTTTATCCCGGAGGTTCGTACAAGAGACTCAACAGCACATTTATCGCAATGACAGAAGGGGGTCGTAAAATGAACTGCTTCTACCTGAATACCTTGGTCAAGCATAATCTTAACAGCTAATGTGCTGTCTAAACCACCAGATACTAAAGCCAATACCTTGGCTCCTTTATCCATAGACATCTATAACCCCCATCTGAAACTTCCCCTTGTATGTATACGATATTATGTTACTTGATTACTTCAAAATAAATCGATCTCAGAAATACATGAATGAGCTTTTGCCAAAGAGTCTATAAAGACTGTGAAATTGATCTACACCTCACAAAGTTACTAAGTAATTACCAACCAGTTAATGTTTACTTGATTCTAGGAGGAATCGCAATTGCCGTTCGGCTTCTAATTACCCCCTCGATTGAGTGAAGCTCCTCGATAAGATCACGTAATTCTTTCATATGTCCAAGTTCAGCGTATACAATAACATCGAACATCCCTGTTACCGCATAAGCCATCTTAACTTTCTTAACATTCTTTGCTAACTCCGTGATTCTCCACAACTTTCCTGGATCGGAGCTTATAAAGACGAATACAGGTTGTATGAGTCCTCCCCCCCTAAACATAACTATGTTCTGCAAGCTAACTTATAATCGTTATCTTGAGACATCTTGAGTTAAACTATTACTATCTTTTAGAAGACTGCAGACTGTATCACTAAGTTTATTATTAATCAAATTATGTTAAGTTCTTCTTTTGTGAAAAATCCCTGTTGTTCTAAGATCCAAGAAGATATTTTTATTGGATGTAATGAAAGAATAAGGTAAGAGTATCCAACGTAATTTGCTCTTTTTTCATCAATCTTTGAGGGATTTGAGGAATTATTTGGATGTGAATGGTAGAAACCCAGTAGATCTAAACCGTCATCGTTTATTTCGCTGAAAATTCTGAGTTGTTCTTCAGCGCCAATGTTATATTCTATTGGTGATTGAAACTCATTTTTACAAAGATAGATTCTAAGCACATCTTTTACAATCTTTCCATCACAGTCTCTGATTTGCCCAGCAATAATCCCACAGGCTTCAATCGGTTCTTCTTCTTTACAATGGGAAACGATCGTTTCAAAATCTTTGGAGCGGAGAATAATAGTCATTTTTCATCATATAATGTTTGTTTCAAATAAGAAGCGAGACATATCTTCATAGGTTCAATAAGGAAACATAAGAGACGATTTCCTGTGGAGAGCATCATCTCCTTGTATGAGATTGAGTTGGTCATTATCTCGAAGGAATATGCATAAATCACATAATGTGCCCCTTATTTCCTCTGACGAGAAGGAAGTCGTGACGATTCCGTCAATAATCTCATGTATTTTTGTCTTGACGTGGAGGTTGCTCTCTAAGATGTTGATATATTTTTCTCCACGTTTTGACGATAGATAGTAGCTAATGGCTGCTTGAGTCATTCCAAGTTTCGCTGCAGCAGCTACTTGCGTAAAACCATGTTCCTCTATCAAACCCTTCGCAATTAAGGATCGGAATGCAGGAAGGATGTACCGAACTATTATTTCACATGGGTTCTTCATTGAGAATTTCGTCCAATATAACGTTGTTATTGCTCTTAATAAGTGAAACTGTTCTCTATCATCTTTAAACAGTGCAAATATTACTGAGGGTAATATTTATTTCAATAAAATATAAAAATTTATATATTAATTGGGTAGTCTCAACTAATAACATAGTTATAAAGGTGTCGAATTTGGGTTCAGTTCAAACATTAAGATGTAAAGAGTGCGGAAGGACATACCCCCTTAAAAAAATATACATATGTGAACATTGTTATGCACCCCTAGAAGTCACTTACGAATATGAATCTATACATCTTAAAAAAAGCAGCTTCAGAAAC
>JAUWWH010000042.1 GCA_030617005.1 Candidatus Bathyarchaeota archaeon
CCAATACGGGAACTTTTTTCCAAGTTACCTGAAGCACGAAAAAGGGGATACCTACTTGGGAGATTCAGCTTCAATGTGAAGGGGGGGAGATGTGAATCGTGCAAAGGTGCAGGAAGCATTCTAATTGAGATGCATTTTCTCCCCGATATGTATGTTAGATGTGATGTTTGTAAAGGAATACGCTATAATACGGAAACTCTTGAAGTAAAGTATAAGGGAAAAAATATTTCTGATGTTCTAGAAATGACGATTGAGGAGGGTCTACACTTCTTCAAGAATATACCGAAGATTATGAGAAAACTGCAAACGCTCTTTGATGTAGGATTAGGCTACATGAAACTTGGTCAGCCTGCACCAACGTTATCAGGAGGAGAAGCGCAGCGAGTCAAACTATCAAAAGAGCTAAGTAAAATGAGTACGGGGAAGACACTATATATTCTGGATGAACCAACAACAGGCCTTCACTTCATTGACATTCAGAAATTACTTGACGTATTGAATAGATTAGTGGATAACAGAAACACCATAATTGTGATTGAGCATAACTTAGATGTGGTAAAATGTGCCGATTATATAATTGACCTCGGGCCGGAAGGTGGATACAGAGGAGGAGAAGTAATAGCCCAAGGAACACCAGAGGAGATCACACAGATAGTTGAGTCATACACGGGGAAGTACCTCAATGAGGTCTTAGCGTATGACAATTAATAAAAACATCTTGATGAGTATTCCAGATAAAGTTGGAGTTTACATATTCAAAGATCAAGAAAATAATGTTATTTATGTCGGAAAAGCATTATCCCTCAAGAGTAGAGTGAGTGAATATTTTATTCCCGAAACAAGAGCTTTAAAAGAGAGACAGATAAAAGAGAAAACAGGCAATATTGAGTTTTTAATAACTGAAAATGAAGCAGAAGCTCTTATCCTTGAAAATAATCTGATTAAACAGTATTCTCCGCCATATAATATTCGATTTAAAGACGATAAATCCTATCCATTATTAAAAATTACAATACAAGATGGTTATCCAGCAATCTATATTACACGGGAACTGGTAGAGGATGGATCCCGGTACTTTGGGCCCTATGCTAGTGCTTGGGGAATACGGAGAGTGGCTCGTTACGCTCAAAGGCTTTTTGGAGTACGGAATTGTAAGGAAGTTATTTCGCATAAAAAAATTAGGGTCCCGTGTTTAAATTATCACATTGGGATGTGCTCTGCTCCCTGTGCAAAAAAGATTGAGAGGGATGAATATCTAAGGTCAGTGAATCAACTCTGTTTGTTTCTTGAAGGCAAAATAACTACGTTAGAAGGAGAACTTAACGATGAAATGAACATTCTAGCAAAAAACCTTGATTTCGAGAGGGCAGTGTTAGTAAGAGATAGATTAAATGCAGTTAAGAAAGTGAATCAAAGACAAAGGGTTTCAAGGATTATTACTGGAAATATGGATGTGATCGGGGCTGTATTAAATGGGAAGAAAGCTTGTATTCAAGTAATCTTTGTAAGAGGTGGGAACCTAATTGGTGGAGAACAATTTATTGTAGATGTACAAACAGGGGATGCTCTTTCCAAGGTTTTAACAGTCTTTATAGAACAGACATATTTTAGGAGAAAAGATATTCCGTCTAAAATACTCGTAAGCCATAAACTGGTTGAGATGAGCTTCATAGATGATTGGTTAAAAAGACGAGGAGTACACACTATGATTAATACTCCAACGAACGATCTTGAAGTGGAATTAACGAATCTCGTCCTGACAAACGCTAAAGAAAAACTTCTTATGGAGATTAATAAAGGAGTCCCAAAGGCACTCATCGAATTAAAGGAGATTTTAGAGTTAGATGAGGTTCCCATAAGGATAGAAGGGATCGACATATCCAACATTAGTGGAGAAGACGCTGTTGGTGCCTTAGTAACTTTCTCCTATGGTAAGATGGATAAAACGGGATATAGGAGATATAGGATTAAAACGGTCAAGGGAATCGATGACTATGCAATGATAAGGGAAGTCGTTCGAAGAAGATATAAACGAATTATGGATGAGAGAAGGATACGACCAAACCTACTATTAATTGATGGGGGGATCGGACACTTACGGAGTGCTGTTGAGGAACTAGAATTGTTAGATTTTGATTTGTCAGTTATATCTATTGCAAAGAAAAAAGAAGAATTATTCGTTCAAGGTAAGATGAATCCACTGGATCTCGCAGAAGACTCGGGAGCATTAAAGCTCATAAAGAAGGTAAGGGATGAAGCCCATAGGTTTGCAATAAGGTATCATAAGAATCTTAGAGCAAAGAAGATAAAAAAATCATTATTAACGGAGATCTCAGGAATAGGTGAAATTAGAAGAAAAAAATTGTTGAATAGGTTTGGTAATATAGAAAAACTGAGAAATGCCTCAGTAGAAGAGATAGCCCAGATAAAGTTAGTGAGTCGATCCTTGGCACAAAGAATTCATAAATTCCTTAAACAAGATAATTATTAAATCAGATTAAACAAGGATGAACCTTCTGGGTAGTGTATAGTGTATAGATTTTTCATAACCTAAGTTTGATATGGCTTAACGAGACATTCCGATGGAAGAACAATAAAAACTACTATTTAGAGCGTCTAAAGATAAACCCCTGTTCCCACGAGGTTAGTCTTACGTTCACATTTCCCGCTTGATCTTTGAACTCAGAGGGATAGAGAAGTGATCTATTAAGGGGTTACTAAAAAAGGAAAAAAAGGGAGAGATCATCGAATCTATTCATTCGTTGTGTTCTACAAGATCGATTCCGGGTTTCATTAGCCGAGCATAATAGCTTCCTGTAGTATATAGAGCTCCAACTGGATTATGGGCAAGAACCCTATCCTTAACCACTAGTACAGTAGTAAAAGCTTTACTATACTTAAAGAAGAGAGAGTCATGTCCAACGCAGAGACCAACTAAAATGTTGAAGTCGGTCTTCTCCTCATTGAGAAGGATAGCTTGTACTATCGGACTGCACATGGTTTCGAACTCACCGATGCGTATCTTTTCATCATCTTTGATCCCAATGACTTCCTTTGGCGTACACCCTACCTTACAGACTACTGAGACAACATTGAAGCCTTGAGCCTTTAAGATGTTAGAGAAGGCGCGGGCTTCAGAATAGAGGCCTACACAGAAAGCAACGCCTATCTTCTTATAGGACATTTTTTTCGCAAACTCACATATCTCCTGCACTCTTGGCTTGACAGGATGCAAAACATAAGGCTTGATGTGCCTGTTAGCGTAGCACTCAGCCTCTTGAATGGAAGCCATATTAGCAAATTTTCGGATTTCTGGTTTTTCATATTCCT
Source organism: Candidatus Bathyarchaeota archaeon (assembly GCA_030617005.1). Taxonomy (GTDB): domain Archaea; phylum Thermoproteota; class Bathyarchaeia; order RBG-16-48-13; genus JAUWWH01. The sequence continues at coordinate 3,331 of JAUWWH010000042.1, forward strand.
GAAGAGCATTTTTAATAGTTATGTATTCTTTTGTCGGACAAAAAATTGGTCCTTCACCATTCTCCAAAATACACATCCTATCCTTTACTGAACATAGTGCACATTGAGGGCTAGTTTTTTTCATCAGTAAGCATCTCTACCCTTTCAGATTAACGTTGAGAGTATTTTACGTTTACTGCTCGAGCTTGGACATTAAGTATTTCAGGAGTATGATGTTTTTATTTAAAGGTAGAAGAAGAAGGAAACCTTTAAGATATTAAACCTATAAAAAAATATTAATCAAACAAAGAGCGTCGCTTTACTAGCGTAAAATAGTACTTTTTAAGTTAAAAAGGAAACATCAATAGTTTATAAAAGTAATACAAGTGAGGTGATGGGAATTGAGTAAAGGTGCTCCACCGGGAATAAGAATAACTCAAAGAGATCTAATGGAGGGAGTTGATGTCGACTTCTCTGAGGAACAGGAAACGTGGAATATATACAGACTTAGTGATGGAACTACAATGAAGGTTAAATTAGTTTTACGAGGAGTAAAACGATTAAAGAGATATAGTCCAGACGGAAATCCAATATATATTATACAAACCCAAAATGTTGTTAGAACACTTGACATACCAAAGGAACTTAAAGCAAAACCTAAAGAGAGAACCGTAAGACCCGTGTAACTGAAATTATAGATTGAAAGAGATCATACTTCAAGAGTGGATGATGATAAAATAGGTATGCCTCTAAGGTTTATAGCATAGACAGCCTCTTTTGAGAAAAGGGTTATAGTAAAGATTTTATCACCCTTTTTCGGAATAAAAGATAAATCAAATTTTATTTATTTTAAGGTCAGTGTTACATTAAAATGGTTTTTTCTTCCCTTTTTCCTTTAACGTGATCTTAGCTGATCGGGGATCTATACTAGACCATTCTATCTTGAAGCCTAATGTATCTAGGATGGAGGTAGAGTTCAACCCACCGGTATCAGTAATGATCTGGGATGCTTCTGCGAGGTTGAGTTCTCGTTCTTCTAACTGTGCTTCTAGACGTTTTTTTATCTCTGTAAGCTTCGATTGTCGGATTAGTATGTTTCCTAGACGTACATATCCGAAGATATGTCGTTCCTTAAGAATTTCTTTAACAGCATCCTCTAATACTCCGAGCTGGTCTGCAATTTCCTTGGTGTCTACGACCGACTTCTGGATTGAAAAGGGTATCGTGCGGAGGAACATAATCTGTTCGTTAACTAAAAGGTTCTCCTTCTCTTGTAAATATAATAATATAGGCTTTAGAGGAACCTTTCTATGATAGTAAATAATGCGTAATTTTGCTCCGAGTCTTTCTAATTTTTGGCAAGCTAAATTTTTATCTACAGCCACAATCATGTCTATACTATCTATTAGTCCAAGTTTCTTAATTTTATTTTGAAGGTATTGCGGAGTCCAGAAACCGACTATCTCTAAGTAAATCTTTAAACTGTCCTTCTTGAAGAGGAAATCAGGGATCATTACATATCTCCCAACAGGGATAGGCCCAGGTTCTCGTGTCAAAGTCCAGCCGGTATCTAAAATATTGAAGCGTTTAGTAAAATCTTGTTCAATCAGACTATCGTAGACCTCTTCTTCTGGTATCACAACAGATTCCAAATATTTACCATGTTTATGGCTATCCAACTCAAGGTTTAAGAGACGCCCTTCCCTTCTTCGACGGAGAATTTTGGCTTTTAAATTCCAATCCTGACTTTGGAGAATTGTAGGTAATAATTTGGCTAGACTTGTTCCATATCTACGATTGAGCTTAAAGAGGGAAGTAGGACCATCAACCTTTACTTCGTACCGTTCATCCCGTTTCCATATGGTATAAATAAGCCCCAACCACTTAATCTGTCTGAATATTCGTTGCCAGTTTCCAATGACAGTGAAGATAAGTTCAATGGAGTAGAAGAAGAGGGTCTGGGTTAAGCTAAGGTTATACCATCTCAACAATGATTCAGGGGTAATGTGTTCGAGATCCTTCAGGACGAGTTCGCTCTCTAAGTCGCTATAGAGGGAGTTCTCTAAAGTTTCTATTGTTATCCCCAACTCTGAAGCGCTTCGATGAAGAATGTTTCGTCTTGCCTTGGGAGTAGTCGGAAACCCGTGTTTATGGGTAATTTTGAAGACGTGTTTCCTGATCTTAAATGGATCTAAGGTTGTTTTTGATTCAAGCAAACATTTTCGATCTAGAAGAATTGAGAGTCCCCTGATAAAGCGGTAATCGTAACCAAGATCTTCTAGTCCGCTCAAGGCTTCGTTTAATTCAAATTTCCTTTTTCCGAGATGATCAGTATAGGTTTGAATAAGTAAATGTGCAACACTAAGATTTTCTTGGTTTAACTCGACGTAAACAGGTTTTATCCGGTCACGCCATCTCCTTGTGATTAATAAACCTGAAGGTAACAAAGTTTACTACTCCAGTCGGTGTCGCCTTTGACTTATCCGGGTTTCCAACGTCTCCTGAGCAACAATCTCGATTAGTTTAGCATGTTTCCCCGGCCTTTTTCTCAAAATTCTTCCTAAACGTTGGATGTACTCTCGACTGCTTCCTGTACCACTCAAGATGAAACCTATACTAGCATCGGGCACATCGATACCTTCGTCTAAAACCTGACTGGTAACGATTGCTCTGTATTGTCCAGCTTTAAATTTTTCAAGAATCTCTTTCCTCTCTTCCCTTGAGGTTTGATAAGTTATAGCAGGAATTAAGAAATGCTGACTAATACGGTAAACAAGCTGATTGAAGCGGGTAAATATTAAAATCTTCTCTTTTGTGTAGACACTTAGAAATTCACTCAGAGCTTTGATTTTAGCCTCAGAATTAAGAACTATTTTCAACGCTTTATTCCGAGCCAATAAAGCCTTCCTAGCTTTAGGATCACGCCCTGTTCTCATAATAAACCGTCGAAAATCTTCTCTATTCTTCAATAATATCCTATTTTTTTTCAGATAACTTGTGAAAATATGGTATTCTCTCTGGTACTCCATCTGTTCCCTAAGAGTCAATTTCACCAATATTTTTTCGTGAGTATAGGGGGATAGATGCTTTCCAGCTAAATCGTCCACCTCAAGCTGATAGACACGACCACCTACCAATCGAGGCAAGTCCAAGTGGAGACCATCCTCTCTTTCATAAGTAGCTGTAAGACCCATCCTATAAGGGGCGATATACATTTCAGCAATTTGGCTGTAGCTTGGAGCAGGAAGATGATGTACTTCATCAAAGACGATGAACATAAATTTATTTCCCAAATACGCTGCTTGGATATAGGCTGAAGCGTAAGTGGACACAGTTAATGGTTTAAGTACATTCTCTCCTCCACCGAAAATCCCTACATCCATCCCAAATTGGTCAGTAAGATGTTGCCTCCACTGGTCTAAGAGGGCTAAAGTAGGAACGACAACTAATGTAGCAACATTCAACTTTTCAATAGCTTTTAACGCTATGAAAGTCTTACCAGCCGCAGTAGGCAGGACAATCACACCTCTTCCGCCTACGTCAAACCAAACGTCTAACGCAGATGTCTGGTAGGATCTTAACTCAACCTGACAGGAGAGGGATGGAATGGGAAGCGGATCAGCAGCTTCATCCCGATAGAATATGCGGCTTCTATCTAGAAAAGATAAAACATCTGGGTAATAAATAGCCATAACTCGAAATGCACCGACCCTGGGATCCCAGTGACCATACGGGGTCCCAGTCTCACC
>JAUWWH010000115.1 GCA_030617005.1 Candidatus Bathyarchaeota archaeon
GTTTAAATCAAACCAAAAACTATCCACAACCTCATTCGGTATACGCATGCCCTGAGTTTTCAGGTGCAGGCAGTACCTCACAAACTTATAAAAATAATCCATCCTGGCGACGTGAGCCAGATCTATCTTCATTGACTCCGCGTAAACATTCTTCAGAAACCTCAACTCCTTCATCTCCCTCTCCATCTCATCCATCTTACCCCTATTCTCCGCAGACCACAACAGACCATCCATCACGTAGTCCCGTAGCGTCTGACCCGCCTCAACAGCCTTTAACATATAATGATTCCTGATCTCGCTGCCGATTAAGAAAGCCTCCTTTGTGTCTCTGACAGCTCTTTCACCAGCCTCCTTCTCTAGTTCCGCATGGACCTTCTGAACTATCTCCTCGATCTCCTTCTTAGCAGTGACGTACGCCTTACCCGCATCAGTGAACTCTATTCCTCCACTATCCAGCATCTTCTGAACTTTGGAAACGGTCTTGGATGAGGTTTTAAGCTCCGCCACGATCACATCCTGCGTCTTACCCTCGCGTATAGCCTCAGCTATCCTCATCTGCTTACTCGACATCATTCTTCCTCCACAAATGGCTGATTTAGGTTAAACTCGTTACGCAAAATCATCTCCACGAACATCGAGATATGCCCCTTCCTATTCCCGAACGTCCTATAAGCCTTCTCTTTGATAACCTTTATGAGGCCATCTGTAAGCGTTAAACAAAACTTACTCGTACTAGGAGCCATTTATACTCTATATGTAACCATAGGTGTACTTTGAGATAAATATTTTCCCAACAAGCTGGATAAACAAATTGTGAAAACATTTAAATATGAAGACAGAACAATCGAATAATGTGAAAATATGGAGAAGAAGTGTTATTGTTGCGGTTCCACAATCTTAAATGAGAAGAAGGGAGTCCACTTCTGCTCTAAATGCGGAGCGAACGTCACGAATCAAGAATACGTTTACCAAAAGATCAAAAAAATGCCATAGAGGTAAGGGCTAATGTTAGGGAAATTATGCTTCATAACGGACCCACTGACAATGGTTTATGGTCCTTTGCAACCTCCCCTGCTCATAGCTAAAGAACTTAGAAACAGATATGAAATAGAATTCATCACGGTTATGGTTACAAAGGAGATTCAAGAATATTTAAATAATCTAGGTTTCAGAGTTGAATCTCTTAAAAAACGCTTCTGCTTCTCTGGTTCCCTTCAATATTTTGAAGCATGGCTAAGGCAAGTGAACCTAAAACTGAATCAAGATGCAATCATAATCAACTTTTCTAACTCCATCATGACAACACCTTGTCATATATACTATGGTCTAGGACCCATAACTAAAGCCTTAAATGATATGTTGCCTGACTTTGGGAGATTGTACAAATTTACCTATCGCTTACTGAAGAAACCACTCCATTATTTAGAAAAGAAGCGTTTCAAGGAATTGACATCCTCTCCCGAGACATTTATAGCCTGTAGCACTTTCTGTGCAGAGATGTACAGAGATTTTGGTATCCATGCTGACAAAGTGATATTTCCTCCAATAGATACTATGTGCTTCAATCATAAATCTTCGAAGCCCTCTGGAGACTACGTCTTAGCTTATTTCGGCAAAGAGACCCCCTTCCACGTACTCAAGAGGGTTGCGGATTGGGGTATCAAATTAAAGATCTTCGGTTCTAAGATGGCTGACCTTTCACTCAAACATAGGAACATGGAAATTCTTGGCAAAGTGACGGAACAGGAATTGGTTGATCTCTATTCAAATGCATTATTCACTATATTTCCTTTCAACCATGAACCCTTTGGATACATACCAGTTGAGAGCATGGCCTGTGGAACCCCAGTTCTAACGTATAGAAAACAGGGCCCCAAAGAAACGGTTGTCCACGGATCCACTGGTTGGCTAGTCAATAACGAGGACGAACTAATCATACTTGCACATAAGCTATGGAGAGACAGCTACTCATCCCAGATGAGACAGAGAGCAAGGGAGAGAAGCCTAATTTTTGACCAGAAGATAATAGCTAGGCAATGGTTAAGTCTAATTAATAATTTGGAGGATCTCTATGTTTTCTAATCTTAGAGGAAGACTAGATAAAGTTTTCGGGAAGGCATTTAGATATGATGAAAAATCGGTTTGGTTTTTAATCGCAACATATACACTAATTTTATCCGTTTTAACGAGTCTCAAACATTACTGCTTCAGAAGTTATGCATTCGACTTGGGGATCTTCATTCAAGTATTTTGGCATACGCTCCATGGAAATTTTATGTATGCGATGCCACGTTGGGGTCCACCTATTCACCCGGAAAATTTTCTAGGAGTACACGTCTCTCCGCTGATAATCCTACTTCTACCTATTTACTATATTTTTTCTAGTCCTTATACCCTCTTGATACTTCAATCACTTGTGTTTGCACTTCCCGCCTTATACATCTATAGAATAACTAAATTCAAATTTATGGATGATCCAGGAACTAAAATGCCGATCATTATGGCGATTCTCTACCTTGTTTACCCAGGCACACTTTGGCCTAACTGGTATGATTTTCATTTAGAGGCTTTTGTACCGCTATTCCTTAGCATGGCATATTATTATCATTTGAGAAGAGATGATAAGAAGATGTTTCTATCGCTATTTCTGCTCCTTTCAGTATTTGAATTCACTGCCCCTATAGTTTTATTCTTCGCCATTTTCATCTTGGCAAAAGAGTTTGAGGAACATGGATTAAAAAAATCTTTAAATCGGAAGCCACTTCTAAACTTTTTGATTCTTACATTAGTCTCAATAACTTTTTTCTTACTATGCCAGTTTATAAGAAAGAGTATTTTTCCAAAAAGTGATCCTTTGCAAATCTTTGAACCTATTACATTTACACAATTAATGTATAAGATGGCTTATATTATGATGCTTTTCGGGCCACTCTTATTTCTTCCATTTCTCTCACTAATAGAACTAATTCCTACATTACCCTTTTTGGGTTTGGCGATGATGAGTAACTTTAATGCATACTTCGAAATAGTGTGGCAGTATCCAGCGTTAGTTTCAATTCCAATCTTTGTTGCAGCAATCAGCTCCCTACATAAGATACGAATAAAACTAAAAGAAATAGGGATGCAGCTCATTTTAGCTGGTATCTGCTTTCTCGTACTTCTAAGCCCCATCTCCCCAATAATGGCTAGCTTCAATCCCTATTGGGGGGTACATATACCTAATGAGCGTATTTTTCTTATGCATAATGCTCTTTCCTTAATAGAACCTAATGCCACAGTATTGGCACAATCGACAATATTCTCAAATATAGCTGAGAGAAAGGTTATTTTTACCGTATGGCCCCCAAAGAATGTCATTGAACCACCCGATTATATCGTTGTTCATCTTCGGCAGAATTACTTTTTTAATGCACCTCAAGAAAATCCAATTAAAGTGCAATTGAATGAACTTTTAGCTAATTATTCATATGGAGTTCTAGCATCTGTTGATGGCTTTATAATTTTCAAGAAAGGGTATAATGAGGATGTTAAAGTATACCTGCCATATCGTACTATTCTCAATGCAAAAGACGTAGTTCTCGAACAAGGAATCTCAACTTATGGAAACGAGATCTTAGTTCCAAAAAACCATAAGGGATATGTCTGGAAGGGACCATGGAGACCCATTCCCCCTGGTAAATATAAAGTGGAAATTCCGATACTGGTGAGTGAAGAAGTTGAAGGTTCTCTAATACGATTTGATGTTATAGAATGGCTAATTGCGACATATGTCTCTAGAACTATAGAAGGAGAAGAATTATCAATAGGCAAATGGAATACCATTTATATTGATTTTGAGATTGACAAGATAGTGCCCATAGAAATATTTCCCTGGGTTAATTGCACTTCTACGGACATTCAAATAGGAGAAATAAAATTAACACAGGTGGGTTTATGAATTTAGTTGTTATTCCTAGCTACCAAGATCTTACTTTAGCTCTTAAACTTGCAAGAAAAATCACTAAAAATGATCATATAAAAAAGGTAATGATAATTGATGATGTAGATGAATTCCCCCATACTCAACAAATAGTAGTTTATGAAGATGAGAAACTAATAATCTTACGCAGGAGAAGACTTGGTAAGTGGAGCATTTGGCCCTTAGCCTTCAATTACCTCCTTTCAACTCAGTTAGAGGGTCTTATAGAAATTAATGCTGACGTTGAGTTAAGAAATATTGAGATTCTATTAGAATATCTCTACAAGGGATATGATGTTATAACAAGCTATAGCCATTTTAGGAATGTTAGAAATTCACCCTTCGGATCTATAGTAAATGGTATCTATAACTATTTCCATAGATATTTGGCGAAAGAAGGGATATTCGCTCTTGGAGGAGAAGTAATAGCCCTTTCTAGAAAAGCTATTAAAACTTATATAAAATTGGGTTTATTGGAAGAACCTATAGTCGCAGATGACTATGTGGTTTCCATAGCGGCTCCTTCACTGGGCTTAAAATACATATCCGTAGATTGCGGACTCTTCTTATCTTTGCCATGTTGTATAAAAGAATATTTCATCTATAGGAACAGATTCAATGAGATGAAATCCATTTTTAGATACCTTGAAAGAAAAATACCCAAAA
>JAUWWH010000219.1 GCA_030617005.1 Candidatus Bathyarchaeota archaeon
ATGTGGAAACAAAAACGTCTATACTTCGTTCTGGTGTGGGACGTTCTATCCCTTCGACCTTTACAACAGGATATCGCTATTCAAGAATGGGGTACACTACTGTCTGTAATCCTTCAATGCCTCCCTTAGAAGCGCGACATACCCATGAGGAACTCGATGACACACCTATGATCGATAAAGCTACCTTTCCTTTACTTGGAAATTGGTGGGTTATCTTAGAATATCTACGGGATGGTTTAATTAACGAATGTGCAGCTCATGTGGCCTGGATAATGGCTGCAACGAAAGGGTATGCTATCAAACTTGTTAATCCTGGTGGGGTTGAATCTTGGGGTTTTGGACGGAATATTCGAAATATTGATGATCCTGTACTAAATTTTGACGTAACTCCTAAAGAAATCATTCATGGTTTGTGTAAAGTTAATCAGCTTCTGCATTTACCGCATTCAATCCATTTACACACCAATCGACTTGGGCAACCTGGAAATTACATTACAACGCTAAAAACAATGAAATGTGTTGAAAATCTGAGAAGAGAGGACGAACCAGTGATGCATTTAACACATTATCAGTTCAGTGCATTTAAAGGATCTGATTGGTTGTCAATGAACTCGGGTGCTGATAAAATCGCTAAATATGTGAATCAACACGATCATGTTACTCTTGATATGGGACAAGTTGTTTTCACTGATACAACAACTATGACTGCTGATGGACCTTGGCAATTCACCCTATATGAATTAAGTGGTAATAAATGGATTAACCACGATGTGGAAACTGAGACTGGAGGAGGAATTGTACCATTCAGATATAGGCGGAAGAGTTACGTGCATGCAATGATGTGGTCGATTGCACTTGAACTTGCCCTCTTGATCGATGATCCATGGAAAATATATTTGACAACAGATCATCCCAATGGAGCCCCCTTTACAACTTACCCTCTGATCATTTCTTGGTTAATGAGCAAGTCTTCAAGGGAAAAAATGCTTAAAAAAATTAATAAGAGAGCAAGGCGGAGAGGTTTACTCTCAAACATAGAACGAGAATACTCTTTATATGAGATTGCTATAGCTACACGTGCTGGTCAAGCAAAAGCCTTAGGATTGAGACATAAGGGTCATCTTGGCATCGGTGCTGATGCGGATATAGCGATATATAATTTGAATCCAGAAAAATTTGAACTATCCAAGAAGCCTAAAAGTGTTAGGAAAGCTTTTGCGAAATCCGCTTATACTATTAAAGAGGGCTATATCGTGGCTAAGGACGGAGTCATCGTTAAATCGATTACCGGGAGAACAATATGGGTAAACGTAAAAGTCTCATCTCCTGTGGATGTTAAACCTGAATTCAAACGAAAATTCAGAGATTACTGGACTATTGAATATGATAACTACTTCATCCCTGACAATTTCTTGACTGTTTCAGCTCCTATCTCAGTTAGAGCGGAGGTGTGAGTAATAATAATAAATTTACGTCCAAAACGAAAATTTAGTGTTCCTATTGAGGTTGAATGCGTATCTCCAAACACCTTTGCTGAAAAAACAATCGCTGAAATATCCTTATTGAGTATCTGGGAAGGCAATAAGAAGCGAGCTCTTGGAGATCTTTTCAAGATAGACCGTGATGTAAACCCAGACTCAGATGAAGTTATCATCCAATTTTTTGGGGATCTCAATAAAGTTAGACGGATTGGCACACGTATGTCTACAGGTAGAATAATAGTTCATGGAGATGTAGGAATGCATTTAGGCGAAGAAATGATGGGTGGCACGATAACTGTGCAGGGTAACACGGGATCATGGGTAGGTTGTATGATGAAGAACGATGCAATTGAAATAAAAGGTGATGCTGGTGATTACGTTGGAGCGAATTATCGAGGAGCAACCTTGAGAGGAATGAATGGTGGTGTAATTATTGTGCATGGTAACGCTGGAAATGAGGTTGGTTGTTTTATGAGAAATGGACTTATTAAGATATATGGAAACGTTGATCAATTCATAGGTGTCCATATGCGCGGTGGGACAATATTTATTCAAGAAAATTGTGGGATGAGGGCTGGAGCTCAAATGGTGGGGGGTAAAATTGTCATATGTGGTTTCATCTCCTCAATCCTCCCCACTTTTCAAATCGACAGCATCAAACAAAATGTGAAAGTGGATAAAGCGAAAGTGAATGGTCCATTTTACAGGTTCATTGGAGATGTCTCAGAAGTTGGTGAAGGCAAATTATTTGTCTCAAAAACCAATAATCCACATCTGAAATATTATGAATCCAAGATCGTTTGAGGCTTTAAAATGAGTATCAGCGTAAATAATATCGCTTTTCCATTAGTAAAAGAGATGATCAAGCGTCAAGATGAGTTTAAGATTAAAGTTGAAAGATCCAATGAAGGCACTACTATAATAGATACTGGTATAAACGCGCAAGGGGGGTACTTAACAGGGAAATACATAACAGAGATCTGCATGGGTGGCCTCGGCAATATATCTTTTAACTCTGTATCATATGGTGATCTTCAACTTCCAACTGTCGTAGTAACGACAGATTTCCCTAGAATAGCACTAATCGGTTCTCAGCTAGCAGGATGGCGCATAAGTGTTGGAGAATACTCTGCCATGGGCTCTGGTCCTGCTCGAGCATTATCTCTAAAACCTAAGAATTTATTTACTAAGATCGATTATAAGGATACTTCTAACGTAGCTATAATTGTGTTAGAGACTTCAAAAAAACCTGGTAAAGAAGTCATTGAATACATTTCTAAGGAATGTAAGGTTAACCCAGAAGACCTCTTCATATTTCTAACTCCTACATCAAGTTTAACAGGATCCACTCAAATATCGGGAAGAGTCGTTGAATCAGGTCTCCACAAATTGATGGAAGTAGGTTTCGATCCCAAGAATGTATTATCAGGTTATGGATATGCACCTATAGCTCCAATTCATCCCAAGTCAAAAAATGCTATGG
>JAUWWH010000070.1 GCA_030617005.1 Candidatus Bathyarchaeota archaeon
CGTGTTTATAATTGGGCTTCCCTGTTCAGGAGTCATTGATAGGAAAAAAGTCGAATCTGAACTAAATGGGAAAGAAATTCTTGAAGCAACAATAAGCGACGATGAGATCATACTAAAAGGTGAGGGTTATAATAAACGTCTTCCAGTAAAGGGATTCTTAGATGATTCATGCGTTTCATGTAAGCACAGGAATCCGCCTCTTTACGATGTGATAGTAGGTGAAAAAGTACTAGAGGAAATGGGTGACGATGAATTTATCAGTACCAGTAAGATCGAAGATAAATCGATTGATGAACGTTGGGAGTACTTTACAAATGAGCTGGGTAAATGTATAAGGTGCTATGCCTGTCGGAATGTTTGTCCCCTATGCTACTGTGAAGAGTGCTTTGTCGACCAGAATATGCCAACATGGCTTGATAAAACAGATAACATCTCAGATATTATGGTTTATCATATTGTTCGTGTTTTTCATATGGCTGGTAGATGTGTTTATTGTGGGGCATGTAGTCGTGCTTGCCCTCTTGGAATAGACTTGAGGAGCATAGTTCAGAAGATGGTTAAACTCGTCAAAGAACTTTATGACTTTGAAACGGGATTAACACTTGAGGAAGTACCTCCTTTAACGACTTACAAACAGGATGACCCCCAGGAATTCATAAAATGAGAGAGAATAGATTATGAAAGGCAGAATCTTTGATAAGGCTCGACTGTCAGAATTCATTGACGATTTAATAAAAAAACGAAAAATTTATGCTCCCATAAATAAAGACGGGTTAACTTGTTTTAGCGAAATCAAGTCGAGCTCTGAAATCTATTTTGATTTTCAAAGTAAACTCTCCTCAAAGGAGATCCTCTTTCCAAGATGCGAAACTCTATTCACCTACAAAAGAGTCGATGGAGATGTTAAACTGGAAGAAATAAAAGTCAAAGATGAGGAAAGTGTGTTATTTGGAGTACCTCCATGCGAAGCGCGAGGTTTCATTCTAATAGATAAAGCTTTTAGTTCGGGTGAATTCCAGGACGTATACTATTTACGTCGAAGAGAAAATACTATCATCATAGGAAAATCCTGTCAATATCCAAGAAATACGTGTTTTTGTACATCTGTAGGTGGAAGTCCCTTTGGAAGGGAGGGTGTAGACTTATTACTTCACGATTTAGGAGAAAAATATCTTCTAGAACTTGTTAGTAAGAAAGGCGAAAAGCTAATTGATTATATCCAAAAATATGAGAATGCTACTGAAACCGATATAAAAATGGTGCAACGTATTGAAAAAGTTGCAAAAGAATCCATGAAGACCAGATTAGAGCTAAAGAACATTGAAGAAAAACTTGATAATATGTTTGAAGATCCTTTATGGAAAATTATCTACCAGAAATGTGTTGGTTGCGGTGTATGTACATATCTCTGTCCAACCTGTTATTGCTTTGATGTAGTCAATGAACAAATAACTCCATCTGAGGGAAAAAGAATTCGAATTTGGGATTCGTGTCAATTCCCCCTCTTCACACTTCAAGGTTCAGGAGAAAATCCAAGACCAACAGGAAAAGAGAGGATGAGGCAACGAATGATGCATAAATTCAACTATTACCCAAAGAACTATGATGACATTGCATGTGTCGGTTGCGGTCGATGCATACGCGAATGTCCAGTGAATTTGGACATCAGAGAAGTTCTTAAAAAGATAATGGCGCAATAGGTGAAAGAAATGTTGAATCCATATATTCCAAACCTTACAGTCATTAAAAAGATTACACAAGAGAATGATCTAAACGATATTAAAACTTTTAAGCTAGCATTTAATAACCCAAGCAAGTTTCGAGATTTCAAATATAGATGTGGTCAATTTGCTGAGCTCTCCCTCTTTGGAGTTGGAGAATGCCCTATCGGAATTGCTTCTTCCCCCTCAGACAATTTTCTCGAATTTACAGTTAAGAAAGTAGGAATGGTTACAACCGCTTTACACAACTGCGAGGAAGGAGAAATAATTGGAGTTCGAGGACCCTATGGGAACGGGTGGCCTAGTGAACGCTTAGAAAGTCACGACATTTTCATACTTGGAGGAGGCTTTGCTTTTACAACACTTCGTTCGCTTATAAAATACATTCTTCACGAGGAAAATAGAGCAAAATTTAGCAAATTATGCGTTATCTATGGAGCTCGTGATCCAGGTGAGCTCCTCTACAAGTATGATCTCAGAACATGGGCTACAAGAGATGACATACAGGTTATCCCAACTATCGATAGAGCTTCCAATGGTTGGGTGGGGAGAGTAGGCTTCCCTAATCAGATAATAAAAGAGGTTGCATCAGATACTGAGAATTCCCTAGCTATAATTTGTGGTCCACCAATAATGATTCGATTTACTATCCCGATTCTGGTTAAACTTGGCTTTCCCCCTAAGAACATTCTAACTTCACTTGAGATGCGAATGAAATGTGGTATAGGAACATGTGGGAGATGCAATATTGGTAATAAATTTGTTTGTAAAGATGGTCCAGTATTTTCCTATAAAGAACTTCAGAATATGCCTAAGGAACATTAAAAAAAGAGGAAAAATAGGGCTTTAATTTTGAGAATTGTCTTAAAAACTTACTAAAGCTAAAGCTAACTCTTAACTACTTCCTTATACCAATCTACAGCTGCTTCAAAACCCATAATATTACCGAGTTCAACATCCAAGTTCGATGGAGTAATGAGAATTAACCAGCCTTCACCATATGGATCCTTGTTTATCGGTTCAGGATTATCTAAGAGTTCCTCATTAACCTCCTTAACTGTTCCGCTAACAGAGGCAATAAGATCCACCACAGCTTTCACAGATTCGACTGTTCCGTAAGGTTCATTTTGTGTAATTGTGTCTCCTACTGAGGGTAACTCAATAAAGACGACTTCTTTAAGTGCTTTCTGTCCATAATCTGTTGCACCTACCCTCACGAGACCATCTTCCATCTTAGCCCAATAATGATCTTTTTGATAATATAGTCCTTCACGGATTTCATACTCATCTACTTGTACCAATTACATCGCCTCAAATTATACTGTATCTACATATTTTCATAGATTTATAAGTATTGTCAATAAAAACTATGAAGTATTTATACTTTAAAATAGTTCAAGGATAATACTTGATTTAGACGAAGAAAATGTTCAAATCCCAATTTTTTTTCATATTATCTAAACTAAAAAAGGTGGGTTTATACTTCCATTAAGTATTCAAGAAGCTTGGCTGGTTTTACCCGTAACTCATTGAATCCGAGTTCTTCGTGAGAAATACCCATTGCTAATCCTAAAAGTTGAGGATAATGCAATATTGGTAGATCATAGATTTCTGAAAACTTTCTTTCAGCTCGACGCTGATTTGAATCGAGTACTTGGTGACATGAAGGACAAATTGTTACCATCGCATCAGCACCTGCTTTTTTTGCGTTTCTTAACTTTTCTCGCGCTAGAAATAGAGGTATTTGAGGCTCTATCGCTCCTTCAACAAACCCACAGCATTGATACTCATCCACATACCTCACGGACTTGGCCCCAGTTAGCTTTATTAAATCATCAAGTAAGGAAGGATTTTCCGGATTTTTAACTTCCATGAATTCAGAAGGTCTAAAGATGTGACAGCCTATATACCCTGCGATGGTTAAAGAGTGTAATGGTTTAATAATAAACTTCTTCAAAATGTCAACGTCGATATCTGCAAGTATTTGAGCGAAATGTTTAACTTTTATCTTTCCCTGAAACTCCATACCTATACTGCTCAATTGATGATTAACCTTTTTTCTGAGCTCTCGATCTGCTTTCAACTTCTTATTCACTTTCATAAGAACCCCTGTACAACCATTGCACAAAGTCATTATATCAAGTTCCATATTCTCCGCTAAACATAGATTTCTCGCAGCAAGCAGCGTCATCATCTCATGATTTACCGAATCTATCGGTAAACCACAGCAATTCGCATCGCCCATATCGCAAATTTCAATCCCTATATCCTTAGCCACTCTTCTTGTTGAAATCTCATAATTCATTTCTCTGAAGGGTATCAGACATCCAAGATACAGAGCATATCTCATGTTAACCATTCTTTTTCACCTTTTTATTCGATTAATTCCGAAATTTTTACCATTTCACCAAGTTTCTTTAAATCAGCAAGTTTCGGCTGTGGAGGTGGAGGAAGACCTAGAGTCACTCTTTTTGATATACGAGATGAGGGTATCGAATACACAAAGCCGGTATTCAAAATGTTTTTCATGAATTCTTTAGAGAATTCGGGGATGTATCCATCCTCAACCGCGAGATTCTTCAATAAACGCATAACATCAGCAACCTTTACTCCCTGTGGACAACGTTCAGTACATGAGTAACAATTAACGCAAAGCCATACAGCATCACTGTATGTAACATTTCTTATTCCAAGTTTCGCAAGGTGTATTATCTTATTCGGTCTAAAAATATCTGTAAACCGAGCCACAGGACACGTAGCCGTACATGTTCCACATTGATAACAAAATTTGAAGGTTTCTCCTCCCGGAGCCTTCAATACTTTGTATTTGAATTTTGGATCCACACGATAATACATCTCTTTTACAGTTCTTTGAATTTCCAACTAATTCATTCTCCTTTAGGTTTTTTGTAATAATCCCTTTCGTGCTAACATTCTTTCTATGATTGGTCTAAGTTTCGCATTTTCAGTTTTAATTTTTTCAAGGCCTAAATCATCCATTTGTCTCGACATTTCTTTCATAGTATTTGCAAAAATTAACCCTTCAGCTGCTGAAACATATGATACACGTAATCTTTCTTGACTCACACCAAGCTTTGTCAACATACCGTGAAGAGTCTCCATCCTCTTTTTCATCTTGAAGTTTCCAGATATGTAATGACAGTCATTAGGTAAGTGACATGCGCCAATAAATACCATTCCTGCACCTAATCTTAGAGCTTCTAATACAAAGTCTCGATCCACACGTCCAGAACACATCACACGAATAACACGGATATGTGTCGGATACTCAAAACGGCTTGTACCAGCTAAGTCAGCACCAGCATAGCAACACCAATTACAAAGGAATCCAAGGATCTTACTCTCAGGATTTTCCTCCAAAGCTGCTCTTATCTGTGAAAATATCTGTTCATCTGTGAAATGCATCTGGGTTATTGCATCAACTGGACATTCAGCAACACATGTACCGCACCCATGACACATGGCCGGATTAACCACTGCTGGTTCTCCTTCAGGTGCAGAGATCGCAGAATAGGGGCATGCTTGTACGCATATTCCACATTTCATTCTTATGTTTCTACATTTTTCAGGATCTACTACAGCTATGATGGGTTCAATCTCAACTTGATCCTTAGACAGTATTGTTGCAGCTCTTCCAGCTGAACCACTTCCTTGTGAAACACTATAAGGAATATCTTTTAAACCTTGACATGCACCAGCAAGGAAGATTCCATCTACTGGTGTATCAATCGGTTTAAGCTTTGGATGGCTCTCCATAACGCACCCGTCCGTACCTCGCGTTATATGAAGTAGACTCGCTAATTCTCCTCTGTCATCATTTGGCACTCCCGCAGTGCTGACTACCACCATCTCAGCTTCGATCTCGATTGGTTCACCGAGAATCGTATCTTCTGTTCTTATGATTAAATTACTATTGTCTTTATTTTCTAAAATTTCCGATGGTCTCCCACGAATAAATGTTATTCCTAAGTCTCTTGCCCGTCTATAGAATTCTTCAAAGCCTTTGAAAGGAGTTCTCATATCCATATATAG
>JAUWWH010000079.1 GCA_030617005.1 Candidatus Bathyarchaeota archaeon
AATTTATCTTCAAGATTAGAAAGGGGATAATTCTCAAGATTAGAAAGGGGATAATTCTCAAGATTAGAAAGAGCTTTATACTATATCTTTTACGTTGCACTATTTTATTCATTGAAATCGTCGGATTAGCCATCCTTCTGAATAGTTATTCCATTTTCCCCTTTTTACTCGTTAAAGAAGAGTTTGCATGGGGGGGACAAAATATTCCACTTCAAGTTGAAGGATTATATGGGGAAGGAGGTGCGAATATTGAATTATTAGATGCATTTAGACTTTGGAAATGGAGTGTAACAGAGGAGTTAACATTTAACACACGATCGTTATTAACATTGGTTGTTCCAGTAATTGCCCTATTCGCGATGATAGTATATACTGTTAAATTAGTATTACCAAGACGTTTTAATTCTCTTAAAAAAATTGATAAAAAAACTTTGGTTACGATTACACTCTTAATATTATTAGCTCTTTTCCTCGCTAAAGGAGTCAATGAACCCTTCAGCGACTTCTACATATGGCTAGTTTTCAGCACACCTTTCAGCTGGCTATTTGAACACTCCGAAGTCTGGATTCGATACCTATGTCTTGCTTACGCCTTCTTATGCTCACTCCTCCTAGCTCAACTCGTAGACATAATCTATAAACCGGTATCCAACAGGAAGTACTTGTTTACTGTGTTAAAAGAAAAATACCGAGTACCTCCGCACATACATGGGTATATTTCAAAGATTTGGAATGCGAAAGCAGCTATTATTCTCACGGTAATAATTATTTTTTCTATTACAGTTCGAACGGAGGATATTCAAGCTTATCCTTCAGGGTTATTTCTAGGTACTGCAAACAACTATCTTATACCTTCGACGTTACCCCAACCATATTACGATGTGAATGATTGGCTTTCTTTGCAAAGTGGAGAGTTTAGAACAATATGGTTACCTATATCAGGTAGTCCTATTTGGTGGGAAAATTCTGGAGCATCACCCCATCCAATTGGGGATTGGGCGAGTTCCAGACCCATAGCAACCACGAACCATCCAACACAGAAGGATTATATGAAATTCACACTTAGCCATGGGGAGGATAAAGAAATATTTGCGGATCTCCTAGGCATCTTCAGTGTAAAGTATATTATTTTTCATGATGACACTAAAGAAAGGAGTATTTATCAAGTTCTTAAGGATAACCCTGGATTAATTCAAGTTTACAATAACGAGTTTTTATATGTTTTTGAAAATAAGGATTTTCAACCATACGTACGTGCATTAAAGCAAAACATTTTGTGTATCGGTAACACAAGAGTGTTAGAGTTATCTTCTATTATTTCAACGTTCAATAAGTCAGATTTATCTATAGTTTTTTCTGAACAACTTCCAAGGTTAGGAATTGATACTCTTCAGTATCTAAGGAGTACTGATCTTTTGCTATTCTATAATAAACCCTTCATAGACCTCTTATTTAACAGTCTGAGTGATAGCCATATCTATGTTCCATCGAATTACATGGGAATAAACACAGAATGGAGAGTGGAAAATAGAAGAGATCTGATGAACTACGAATTTGACTACGGAAAAGGCTATGTTTATTCGCTTGAGAAGCGCCCATTCAGTTTTGAGATAGAGGTTAAAGAAGCAGACCAATACGAAATGTGGGTAAGGGTACTCGGGTCCCAAAGAGTCACCATACTCATTGATGACTATACGAATACAGAAGCATCTACACCCTTAGATCCCAATAGTTTTACATGGGTAAAGCTTGGAGAGACAAACTTGAATGAAGGAAAACATAGTCTCACATTAACTAATGAGGCGGGGTGGGGAAACCTCAACCTCTTCGCAATCGTTCCCTCAGAAGAGCTAGAAGAGAAAAGAAAGGAAACCCTAGAATACATAAACCAAATTAATTTAAGAACCGTAAATATATTTGATAAAAACGTTATAGAATGGAAAAAGGCATACCAATCCAGTTTTGAAGAACAGTTCACTGATCTTGCTGTAGGAAAACCACTATGGCCCTTCCATGGAAATTGGACGATTAGCGATTATAATGGAAACAAGATCCTGTCGCAATTAAATGACACAATCCAGAACACATGGATTGAAGTAGGAGAGAACCAAACGATTGGGGACGGCTTTTTCGAGATCGATATACAATTAACATCTCAAACCACAGAGCCATTAAACCCGATTACGATCAATGTGATTCGGGAACAATCGGATTATCACTCGTATATTTTTTCATATACAGATCAAAATGCGAAATTAAATATTTGGAAGAGTAATGAAGGTAATCTTATCAAACTTGGGGAAGCTGATTTTTCAATGGAGAAAGATCTCTGGTATACTTGGAGACTTGAATTTCAAGGTCCAAGAATTAGCCTTCATCTGAATAACACGCTTTATATTGATACAATCGACAATCTGCCCGCGTATGTGTATTCAGAAGGAAAAATGTACTTTGGAACTTCAACAGCGAAAGTTAATTTTGACAACATCAGATATTATGAACCTATACAATTCTTACAGATAGATATGCCCAAGGATTCTGAATACATTATAGCCGTAAGAACCAGTGAAGATATTCCTAATATTGACTTATCAATCCAGGTTGATGGTAAAGAGTACGTTATGAAATATAACAATAATTCATATGACTCAGATTGGGAGCATACAATCCCAATAAATCTAACTCAAGGTCAACACGAAATAGAATTCTTACCTCAATTTGGCATGGGAATAGATCAATTCATAGTTTTTTCTATCTCAAACAATGAGATGTCAATGACAGTGGATGAAATTTTTACAGAGGAACCAATGAACACGATCATAGAGTATGAAAGACTGGAAGCTGAAAAATGGATAGTTAACGTAAATACATCGGAACCCTTCATACTTGCCTTTTCAGAGACATATCATAGTTTATGGAGCGCGTATACTGAGGACCTCGAATATCAACATTTTCCATTAGACTCTCAAATAAACGGGTTTTTCATTAACAAAACAGGAAACTTCGAAATCAAAATAGAGTTCAGCATGGGTGAAGCGCATTACTATGGTGAAGCTATATCAACTCTGACACTTCTATTTACAGGCATTAGTTACATACTTCTTGAAGATAAAAGTCGAAGGAAAATAATCCGTTTATTCAAGAAAATAGCGGTTGAAATACGAAACATAAGGTCGGAGAGGGTGACTTCTGAAGATATTATTAATAAATAACGCTCCACCCACAGCGGGACCGGGCATATACGCTTTTTCAATATTTAACATACTTCAAAAAAGTGAACAATTTGACGTGGATATGGCCTATACTTTCGATTTCCCTCTCAACCGAAATAAGATCAAGGGCAATATCATATTTCTAAGTAGAATTCCCTCTTCAACAATAAATCGATTTCTAAATTTTTTCATTAACCCACTTAGAATACCAAAAAAATATGATGTCTACCACATAACGACTCAAACCCTTGGAAGATTAAGTAGATTCATCCATCCGTCCATAATTACAGTTCATGACATTTATCCATTAAAAGCAAGTCTCACGGAACCCACAATGTATGGAGATTTAAAGGGTTTACCATATGGGAATAAATTGATCAGCGCCGCCTATCACACATTTGTTAGGGAGAGCATAAAGAGTGTAAAATATGCGGATGTAATAATCACGCCTTCATATTACACAAAAAAAGAGTTGATCTCACTCTTACAAATAAATCCTCACAAGATTAAAGTCGTACCGCATGGTATAAGGCATGATCTGTTTAAACCCAGAGATAAAACCAAGATTAGAAAAACCCTTGACTTACCTTTAAACAAAAAGATAGTGTTACACATTGGATCAGAGAACCCCCGAAAGAATATCCCCACATTAATTAAAGCCTTCGCTAAACTACAAAAAGACGGAAATCGTAATATAATTTTATTACGAGTTGGTGAAACAAGAGCTAGTACACATAAATTAATCTCTGCATATCATTTAGACGAGTCGATCCTTGAATTTGGATTACGTGATCAAAGCGATTTATGTTACCTATACAACGCTGCAGACGTACTCGTCTTCCCTTCACTATATGAAGGGTTTGGTTTACCACTAATAGAAGCCATGGCTTCTGGTTGTCCCGTCATCGCTGCGGATAGAACATCTTTACCTGAAGTCTTGGGGGATGCAGGTATCCTATGTGATCCATTGAATAGTGATGAATTAGCAGATGCAATGAAAAAGCTTCTGGGAGATGAAGAATTAAGAAAGAGGTGTTCTCGGGAAGGATTGAAGAGAGCAGCAATGTATTCTTGGGAGAGAGTGGTCAAAGAGACTGTACAAATCTTTAAGGAAAGCGCAAGATTGAGTGAATCTTCATAAAGGACTAATGATTAACGTGGAAAAAAAAACTAAGATCCTCGTCTGTATGTGGCATCCCATTCCTTTTGGTGTTGTAGGAGGGGGGTGGAGAATAATAGAAGAAGTTCTCAAGAGAACACCGGATAATGTAGACATTCACGCATTAGACGTGGAACCATCCTTTCTTAGAAAAAACTCAAAAATTAAAGTATATGAATATTCATTACCAACTTTTTTAAGGGCAATAGAAGAGAAAAATTTTATCCTTTCTCGAATTCTCTCTTGGATTCTCTCAGCATTCTTAATGACGATTGCCGCCATCAAGTTAAATGAGAGAGAACAGTTTGGTAGTGTTTATGTTCCAATAGCTGAATTATCGTTCACATTAGCTCCAGCTATTGCACTAAAAATAGTTTTTAGGAAAAAAATTAGGATCATCATCAGCATATTCAACATTAGAAAACCAGAAGAGACTTTGAGAGTGTTATACTTAAACTTTACAAGACAAGGTTATTCTACAATCAGTTCTCTCATCTCATCAATCTTAATCATTTATACACACAAAATTGTAATATTGTGTGCAAATCGATTCAATATAGTGATCACGTTAAGCAATTTTTTGAGCAAAATACTCAAAGAATTGGGGGTAAGACGCACAATTAAGGTAGCACCTATAGGAATTCATTCTCAATACATAAAAGAAATTCCAAGTCAAAGAAAAATATATGACGCCATATTTGTAGGTAGACATAGCACGGAAAAGGGTGTATATGATTTAATTAAGGCATGGGAAATCGTAGTTAGAAAATATCATAAAGCTAAGCTCTTACTTGTGGGTCTGAGCAGTAACACTGCCAGAGCTACATTGATTCGTGAAATACATACCCGACAATTGAGTGAAAATGTAGAATTGTATGGTCCAGAATCAGACTATGGCAAGTTAATCAAGTTGATTAAAAGTAGCAGAATTTTTGTCTTTCTAAGTGTAGCCGAGACATGGGGAATTGCGTCAATTGAAGGATTGGCATGTGGATTACCAGTTGTAGCTTATGATTTACCAGTTTACAATGAAAATATTAAGGATTGTGAATCCGTTTTTCTCATCCCGATCACTAATTATCATAAGGCAGCCGATAAAATAATTCAACTTTTAAGTGAAGACGAGTACAATTTTGCGAAACTAACTGACAGAGCGATAAAATTTTCACAAAAATTTGATTGGGACATCCGAGCTAAAAAATTCTTTCACCACCTAATTAATTAAAACGATTTATGTATCCGG
>JAUWWH010000152.1 GCA_030617005.1 Candidatus Bathyarchaeota archaeon
AATAAACGTAACCTTTACCATAATCGAATTCATACTTCATTACATCTTCTCTATCTTCCACTCTCCACTGAACGTTATCTCTTAGATAGTTTGATGGGGCATGGATGTACTCGCCGCTTAAGCTGTTAAATAGGAGATCGGTGAAGGGCTTGTTAAAAAATAGTAGTAAATCGTTGTTCGTCAGATGTTTTAGGGCATCCATTCCCAATCCAGGGAGTTGCTCCGGAAATATTATCGCTAAATTTGACATATTGAATGTAGATATGGTTGAAGATAGATCTAATGCTCTGAGGTTACTTATACACACAACAGCCTTGTTTAAAGTGCGTACATATGACTGAAAATATTCGTTTTCAAAAACGTATAGAAAATCATTGTTGTAGACCTGTCTTAGTATTGGATTATCTTTAAGAATTTCATAGACATGCTTATCATTAGAGCCATAAGTGTCTTGGTGATTAATTACATATTTTACGTTGAAGATTCCTAGTAGCTCTGCAAACTTATTATAAGCGCTTGCGCGGTCTAGTGTGAATGACATAAATGTCTTCTGTGACGGATGGTTCGTGGTTGCTATGGGTCTGGAACTGGCCCAATCTCCAATTGGATGTGGGGGATGACCGCCTGTAACCCACCAAGTAGGTGTACCATATATGGGTAACCAGATAGTTCTAAATTCTTCATTATCATTGGAAAACCAATCATTCACGTCGTAATATGGTTGGGGTAGAACTGATGGTCTGAGGACTTGTGACCCATCGCCTAGAAACAGACTGGACTGGTAAGCCTGTATGGTTGCAGTGCGTACTGACACTGAGAAAATAATTATCGCTATGATAGAAACTACTGTTTTACTATTCCACATCCAAGAAACATACTGCTGTATGCGTGGAGGAAATTGACGTTTCATTTTAAAAAAGGTGATCCTATACCTCCTTTTAGGTGTTGGTGTGTGGATGCTATTTACGAGTTGAGCTAGGAGGAGTGAGCATAAGAAGGCGTAAGCAAGACATAGGTATCGAATCCATACTTCTGAGTGTTCAAATAGCCAGCTGAAAGATATGCTGAAAACTAGCCATATGTAGAAGTCGCCGAAGGGTTCATTGACTCCTTTAGCGAGGAAAAGAGCTAATAATATTAAGAGTGTAATCGTAACCAAAGTTTTTTTATCAATTTTCTTGAGAGACAAAAAATGTTTGGGGTACGCTAACTTGATACTAAACACGATCAGTGCTGATATGGCAATTACTGGAACAACTAAAGTCAACAATGATCGTCTGTTGAGAGCGAACTCCTCCGACACACTCGATCTCCAAAGCCTAAAAGCGTCCAATATTTTTATATTGGCGCCACCAGCACCGTAGAGACCTTCAACTTGAAGTGGAATATTTTGACCCCCCCAAGCGTACTCTTCTTGAAAGAGTGAAAAGGGCAATATGGCATAAGTATTCAGAAGGATGGCTAATCCGACGATTTCGATGAATAAGACAGAGCAACATAAAAGATATCGTATAAAGCTCTTTCTAATCTTGAGAATTATCCCCTTTCTAATCTTGAGAATTATCCCCTTTCTAATCTTGAAGATAAATTCAATCACTATGAGGAAAAAGATGAATAATGTGGTATTTAAAGCGGCGCCTGGTGAACAAAAGTTTAATGCCAATAACAAGGCAGGAGCTAACCCAATCTTCAGCGTTCCCTTCCATGAAGGATCGTTGACAGCTGCGGGTATGAGTATAAAAAATAGTGGAAGCAGCGCGTAGCTTAAAAGGTTGGGCCACCACTGTATGATTCCCACGACGTAAGGGTTGAACGTATAGATTATTGAAGCGAGTATAGCGGCAGCGTAGCATGGTAATGTTCTATCAAAAACTTTTCTTGTGTACTTGAATACTACTATGAAGATCACAAAACTTATTAATGTGAAAAAGAGGCTCCATAACAGTCTTTGCAGGGTTTCGATGGAAGCGGATACCAAATTAACACTGGCGGCTACCTCCATTAGTGGAGTTAACCACGAGAATACCACATGGTGATAAGGTACATGAGGGCTGCTTAAGAATCTGTTCCACACATATTGTGGCTCTTGATCAAGCTTATATGAGAAATACACGTCTCCTGACTCGATAAGCCCTGGTGTAAAGATGACTTTTCTGAGGATAATTAAGGTGAGTGTTATCGAGAAGGCTAAGCCGATTATTATGGCATATTTATCATGATTATCCCATTTTCTTATCGATTTGGCTCCATTCATATTGGATTTCCTCGTAAGCCTTTAGATTCTCTTAAACAAATTCTTTAATATGCTAAAATTCTTATAGTTCCATTTAAATTGGGCCATATGAGAAGTAGAGTTAAGTACAGTTCTCAAGAATATGCCTGATTAGCTTAGTTGTGGAGCATCCGCTAACTTCCTTGGCCACGACTATTTTACCTCCATATTTTAAATTTGAGATGGAAAAAATTATTCATCTTGAGCTTTACGAAGAATGAACTGCGTGCTATTAACCAATATAATCGATTTGTTCGTTTTATCTTTTATGAAATCCGTGAATGCATTGTTAAGCTCAGGTAGATACTCACTCATTAGCAATCCACCTAAGCGGAGAGCTGACCATGCTGTTCGGTATTCGAACATCATGTTCTTGTATGTATGCCAAGAGTCATGATAAAACAAGTCTATCTCCCCAACTTGTTCTATTACAGCTTCTAAATAATCTGAACTTTTTCCTATTTTGAGCTGTAACCGGTTCCGTAAATAATCTGGGACAATCCACGCAGGTTCAGCCTCTATGTCCTTGGGAAGGTGTGGATTTGGTAGATCAATTGTGAATAAAGTTCCTTTATTATTTTTAGCCATGGCTAAAAGGATAACTGCAGTACTTAGTCCATCAAAACTTCCAGTTTCGATCATAATGTTTGGCTTAATTGCCCTAACAATGATAAAGAGAAATTCTCGCCAGTCACACTTTGAAGTCTTATCCGGTCGTTCAGAAGTTGATTGTAACTTCTTTTCGATAGCATGATGAAATCGCTTATCAGTCTCAATTTCTTCATGATATTTCCAAAACGCTGTCTCATCAATGTCAATCGCTCGAGAGATGTTACGATATAGGTCGTGTGGATCCACATGGGATGTTGCTTGTTGTTCTAATTCTAGAAAAAGGTCAGAACCGCTATCTTTACCAAATATAACCTTATGTATAGTCTTTGGTTTCACTTTTAGCGTGAAAAAGATTGTACGCCATAAAGGACCATCCTGAACAGAAAGATACTTATATCTTTTTTTTAATAAATCAAACAATCTTACCATTTTAATCATCAAAAAATTAGTTTTTTCTCGATTAACAATGCATCTTCACTATCTATTCCTTACTCATCATTTTCTGAACTCATCAACACTACTCTCAGAAAAATAAATTAAAGACATTCTTTTCGTATAGAAAGCCTTCTATCGGGAGATCAAAGAATCTGAATTTCCATCGGATTTTCTCCAAAGGCTTGAACACATTGAAAATTTCGTATGCCCTCTTCTTACCTTTCCATTTGTAGTGAAGTATATAATTGCAGAGAAAGAGAGTCTTTACCCATAGTGGGGTTTCCGCTAATCCACTTAGAAAGGTAAGATTAGCCCAGTCCTTTAACCTTTTTGGGGGATTGAATCCTTGCTTGATCGCCTCTGAGTATAATTCTCCCCCTGGTAATGGGAGATAGATTGCTATGGCTATAGCACTATTTGGTTGTATTTGCTTCACTCTATCGATCATATCAAGTGTTTCAAATACGTCCTCTCGAGTTTGCGTAGGGAGCCCAACCATAAAACTTAGATAGAGGTGTAACCCAAACTCTCTACATATCTTTGCACTTTCAAGAATATCCTCAACTTTTATGTCCTTTTTAAGGTAATCGAGCATCTTCTGAGAGGCACTTTCAGCTCCGATATAGACCTGTCTACAACCCGTCTCCTTGAAGATTTTACCTAATCGCCGATTGAATTGGTTTGTTCTAATCCCTCCGGAAC
>JAUWWH010000225.1 GCA_030617005.1 Candidatus Bathyarchaeota archaeon
CACTCCCCTGGGGAAGAATGCCGACTATATAATTAAGAGCAATTCCAAACCCGAAGGTCCATCTAGTAGCAAGATACAGGCGGCACATCTTGCCATCGTCCATGCTCTTGCCGTGACCCTGGCGAGCGAAAGGGGCGTCGATGCAGAGGAGGCCATTCAGTTCATGTTGCCAGAGTTTATACCTACGAAGAAGATGGGAATCAAATAGTTGAAGTTAGCTAACAGACAAATCTTCACTGCGTATATCATATTCATAGTCGTCGCAGAAGTTGTGACATCATTTGTGAATCTTGGTTACGGGTTTTTATTTCACTCCTTAATTCTGATATCTCTCCTGATACTTCTGCTGGCGTTGAAAGGGATGGTAACAGCTGACACCAGAAAGAGCCTCAAAACTATTGATACCATTGATAAAGCCCTCACCATAGTCATACTACCCCTACTCATCTCATTCACATTAAACATCTCTAAGATACTAGGTTTCCTATAATTAATCGATTGCTTTAGGTATTTTTAATGTATAAGCAAAAAACGATTGCTGTCATTGTTCCAGCTTACAAGGAAGAGGAACTGATCGAGGAAACTCTTTCATCGATACCCGAATACGTTGATAAAATATATGCAGTTGATGATGGCTCTCCAGACAGAACTTTCCAGATAATTCAAGAGTTTGCAGAGAAAGATCCAAGGATTGTCCCTTTACATCATAAAGAAAACGGAGGGGTCGGTGTCGCTATAGTCAGTGGATACAAGAAGAGCCTCGAAGATGAAATAGATATTTCCGTTGTTATGGCTGGGGATAACCAAATGGACCCAGCATACTTACCAGACCTCTTAGCTCCCATCATCGAAGGAAGAGCCGATTTTACCAAGGGAAACAGACTTAAAAAGGGCTACTGGAAAGGGATGAGTAAATGGAGACTTTTCGGGAATTTTCTTCTAACATATTTAACAAAGATTGCCTCTGGTTATTGGCATATAGCGGATCCTGTAAATGGTTATGTGGCGATATCATCCTTAACATTGAGAAAATTATTGACGTTTAATTTGTCTAATGGTTTTACATTTGAAAATGATATGATGGCAAAGGCAAATGTGTTAAATGTGAAGATGGTAAATGTTCTGATCCCAGCAAGATATGGAAGTGAGAAATCGAAGATAAGATATGGCAGATTCATAATATATACAAGTGTATTCTTACTGAGGTCTCTCTCTTGGAGACTTTGGATGAAATATTTTAAAAGGTATATGTAGATTGAAAGTTGGAATCTTCTTAAACACTCCAGCACAGGTTTATTTTTACAAAAATATTGCTAAAGGTTTGGAAAATATAGGACATGAAATCATGTTTTTAGTTCGTAACTATGGTGAAACTATTGAACTTCTCAATGAATTGGGATCCAGATATTTTACATACTCCGAATTTGACAAATCAAAAAATAGTATAATTAAGAATATGCCTTTTGCTTTGTTTAAAGCTACATACCAAAATTTAAGATTTAAACCTGATGTAATAACAGGTTTCGGAATTTACAGTGTATTCTCTTCATTTTTATCGAGGAAACCCTGTGTAGTTTTCACAGATTCAGAGCCTAGAGTCAATCTTTCTTTATCAATTCAATTTAAACTATTCATGCCGTTTCTTAAGGTTATAATAACTCCAACTTCTTTTCTCGATAATCTTGGGCCAAAACAACTCAAGATTAATAGTTGTAAAGAGCTGGCTTACCTACATCCAGATTATTATAAACCTAATGAAGAAGTTTTTGATTTGCTAAAAATAAGTAATAATGAGGATTATGCGATAGTGAGATTTAATAGCCTTGATGCGACACATGATATTGGGGTAAAGGGTTTTCTATTAAGGGATAAGATAGCTCTCGTAAATATGTTGAGTGAATATACTAAGGTCTTCGTATCTTTTGAGGGATCAGCACCTAAAGAGATAGAGAAATATAGACTTAAAACACCGAAAAGTAGAATCCACGATGTCCTTTATTATGCTAAGCTATTGGTCGCTGATACTCAAACTATGAGCATGGAAGCAGCGATATTAGGTACACCTGTAGTGAGAACTAATTCATTTGTAGGTGACAATGACCTAGGTTACCTTGTTGAGGCAGAAGAGAAGTATGGTCTCGTGTTTAATTTTCAGAGTCCCCAAAGAGCTATTGAAAAGGCTAAAGAGTTAATTAAAAACCCTAATTCAAAGAGAGAATGGAGAGATAAGAGAGAAAAACTGTTAAGAGACAAAAATGTGGATATTGTCCAATTCATGGTTAACTTCATCGAAAAATTATCTAGTCAGGGAAATAATTGAAGCAGAGAAATTTAAAAACGATCTGTGTACTTGGTTTGGGTCACATTGGCCTTCCAACAGCACTATTACTGGTAAATAATGGTTATGAAGTGTTGGGCGTAGACATTGACGAAAATACTGTAAATATGCTAAACAAAGGGAAACCCCCGTTCAACGAACCAGGATTAGCCGAGTTGCTAGGACAAGCGACATTTACTGCACAAACAAAAGTAGAAGAAGCCGATGTTTTCATAATTGCTGTACCCACTCCTCTAGAAAAGTCCATGGAGGTTGCAGATCTGAGGTATGTAAAGTCAGCTACAGAGATGATCTATCCTCATCTAAGACGAGGGAATCTTGTTATTCTTGAGTCAACCGTGCCCCCTGGAACTGGCGAGGAGTTTGTTATCCCCATACTTGAGAAGAGTGGCCTGAATGTCGGCGAATTTTACTTTGCTCACTGTCCAGAAAGAGCGATTCCTGGAAGGACCATATATGAGATGATTCATAACGACAGATTGATAGGTGGTTACGATAAAAGATCCGCTGATTTAGCAAAGAAGGTGTATTCATCTTTCGTTCGGGGTGAGATACACCTAGTTGATATGAAGACCGCTGAGTTTGTTAAGTTGATAGAAA